>JANOLT010000442.1:0-3732 GCA_031419915.1 Holophagaceae bacterium | reverse complement strand
CCGTCCCACATGATGATTGTGAATCCCCTTCGCGGCGGTGGGCTGATGAGCCTCTTCTCCACGCATCCGCCCATCGAGGCGCGCATCGAGCGGCTTCGGGCGATGGCATCGGGAATGTGAGTCCAGCTATGAGCCACGAGCTATGAGCTATGAGCCACGAGCCACGAGCCACGAGCCAAGAGCCAAGAGAGACCATGCGGAACCACAGGCGGCTGACGGCCTTTAAGCTGGCCGATGAATTGGCGCTGGCGCTGCGCGCCCCGCGAAGCGATTTTGGTCCGGAATCAAGAGTGGTTGAGCTTTGTGTCTTTGTGGTTTGTTTTTTGGATCACGAATCGGTGTGAATCTGTGTTCATCTGCGGCTTCTTTTTATCTTTTTGAGCGCAACTTGGTATTAGTGTCCTGTTTCCTCCATTCTGGTCAGAACCTCTCCGTCTCCACCCCATCGCCTTTGGCTTTTAGCTCACAGCCCCCAGGACTCCCTTCATGAAACCAGCCACAAAAATTCTGGTCCTGCTGACCAGCATCAATCTGGTGAATTACCTGGATCGCTACGTGGTGGCGGCGGTCCTGGAACCCTTGGGCAAGGAGCTGCATCTGGTGGATTCCCAACTGGGGAACCTGACCCTGGTTTTCGTGGTGGTCTACATGCTGGCGGCGCCGGTCTTCGGGTGGCTGGCGGACCGCTATCATCGCCCTCGATTGGTGGCGGCGGGTGTGGCGCTATGGAGCCTGGCCACCATGATGGCGGCCTTCGTGCACAGCTATCCGATGTTGCTGCTCATGCGTTCCCTGGTCGGTGTGGGCGAGGCTGCCTACGCCACCTTGGGCCCAGCGATTCTCAGCGATGTCATTCCCGAAGACGAACGGGCGGCGAAATTCACGTGGTTCTACCTGGCCATCCCGGTGGGCTCGGCGTTGGGCTACGGTCTCGGCGGCATCGTGGCCCAGCACTATGGATGGCGCGCGTCTTTTCTTGTGGCGGGGCTCCCAGGGCTGATTCTCGCGGGCCGCATGGTTCTGCTTTCGGATCCCGTGCGGGGCGGAATGGATCATCTTCCTGATCTCAGTGCAACCGCGAGCTGGCTCCAGAAATTGGGCGCCATTTTCAAAAACCGGATCTGGCTGGCCTGCACCGGCAGCTACGTGGGCTACACCTTCGCCATGGGCGCCCTTGCCACCTGGGCCCCGACGCTTCTTCAGCGAAAATTCGGCGTGAGCGTGGGCGAGGCGGGCCTGGTGTTCGGCGGGTTGGCCGTGGTGACCGGCATCCTGGGCACTTTCATGGGCGGAATTCTCACCGGAAAACTTCAGCACCGCTGGCCCGATGCAGGCGTCTGGATCAGCGGGTTGACGATCCTGGCCGCCGCGCCCGCCGTGGCCTGGGCTGTTTTATCGGGGCATCTGCACCTTACCTACGCGCTTTTCTTCCTGGGGATGCTGTTGCTCTTCATCAATACCAGCCCCGTGAACGCGCTGACCGTGAGCTGTCTGCCCTCCAGCGTCCGTGCCACCGGCGTGGCCCTGAATGTGCTGTTCATCCATCTCTTTGGTGATGCCATCAGTCCTAAATTGGTGGGCATCGTCAGTGATCACCTAGGCGGTGGTGGTGGGGGCTTGAGTCAGGCCATGCTCATTGCGGTGCCCGCGATTTTGATTTCGGGATCCCTGTTGTGGTGGGCCCGCGGGTTTCGCGGGGCGCTGACTCTGGAATCCCACTGAGCTGGGATAAATGGGAAAGAAAAATCTAGCCTGGATGAAGCCACTACCGAATCGGTCACGGCCATCAGCGCATTCCAAGTTTTAGGTTTAGGCGGGTCTTGGTGGGTGAATCAAATTTCAGCCACCGATGGTGCGACTTAGGGCTAGAGTTGGGCCTAGTGTTTTCTTAAGTGCCGGTTGATTGATGGAGACAGGGTCATGGATTTGAGCGGTTTCACAATCATGGTTGTGGAAGATCACGATTTTCAGCGCCGGATGACACTTCGGCTTTTGAAAGATCTGGGGGCGGGGACGCTTCTGGAGGCCTCGAATGGCCGCGAAGCATTGAGCCTGCTGGCTGACCGGGGCGAACCCGTGGATATCATTTTGTGCGATTTGGATATGCCGGAAATGGATGGCGTGGAATTCATCAGCCATGTGGCTGAGGGCCAATTGGCCCAGGCCGTGGCAGTGATCAGCGCCATGGAGATTTCCATCCTGAACACCGTGGAGACCATGGCCAAAGCCTACGGCTTGCAGGTGCTGGGTGCGATCTCCAAGCCTCTCAATTTGCAGGATCTCACTTCTTGTATTTCCAGCTTTCAGGCAAAGGAAAATAACAGAGAGGCCAGCGTCACACGGTCCGAATTCAACGTAGAAGATTTGAAACGTGGCCTGGTGGAACGAGAGTTCCTTGCCTTCTTTCAGCCAAAGGTGTCCTTCGCCACCGGTGAGGTGCAGGGCGTAGAGGCTCTCGTGCGTTGGTTCCGCCCGGGCCACGGCGTGGTGACGCCCCTTTATTTCATCCCTCAAATGGAGTTAGAGGGTCTGGTGACACCCCTGACTGAAGTTTTGCTGACACAGACCTGCGGATACCTGAAAGCCTGGGCCAGGAGGGGCTACACGCTTATGGCCTCGGTGAATGTCTCTATGCATTGTCTTACGGACGTGGGCATCGCGGATCGTCTTCATGACCTGGTCAAGGAATCTGATTGCGACCCCAAGCAGATCACTCTGGAAGTGACCGAAACCGAAGTGATGACCGATGTTGCCAAGGTTCTGAACGTGCTGGCACGGCTGCGCCTCAAGGGATTCGGGCTTTCCATTGATGATTTCGGGACTGGCTATTCCTCCCTGCAACAACTCAGCAACGTGCCCTTTACGGAGCTGAAAATTGATCAATCCTTCGTCAAGGATTCTCCAACTCAGGCGAGGCACCGGACGATCATCGAGGCAAGCCTCGACTTGGCGAACAAGCTCAAACTGAAGACCGTGGCCGAGGGCGTTGAGACCCGTGCGGAGTGGGACCTGCTCAAGTCCTTGGGGTGCCAGCAAGCCCAAGGCTATTTCATCGCCCGCCCCATGCCGGGCCATCAGCTCCCGGATTGGATTCAAATGTGGCAGGCCCCGGAAGAAGCCTAAATATCTGGAAAGCGTGCGAGACAGGATTCGTAAAGACGGGTCAGAAATTCCATGATGACCCATTCGTTTTCCCGGTGGTTTGTTCGAAGCACGCGGTTGAGGTGCATGTGCGCCAAGCTTCCGGCGATACTCGCCAAATCCTCCTGCATCAGCCCATGGTCGAAGGCGTCTCGTATCCGGTGTAGGCCGCAGTGGTCAGAAGTCATTGGCAACCCCGCGGCAAGGGGAAACGCCGTCTCCAATTCCTTTCGGAATTCTCGAAATCTCTTTCCGATCTGCACCGCTCCTTCCCCTGAATCTCCGAATTCTTTCCGAAAACCCTCTCGTGAGGCCTGTGCCAGCTCCTTGCGGGAATGGATACTCAAACCCAGAGCCGCCCAAATCGCATCGGTGCCTCTGAGACCGGCTTGCCAGCGTTCTTCCAGCGTCATGCCAGCGACCAGATGATTCAGGATTTGCTGGCTGTCTTCAAAGAACCACCCTTCAGCCAGTGCAAAGCCAAGAGAACCCCCATAGCGCTCCAATTCCGGTTCAAAGGTATCCACCTGCAATTTCCATAGAAACCCATGTGCCAGGTGTTCCGCCAAGTGCGTGTGAATCAGGGGCAGC
>JANOLT010000441.1:0-5620 GCA_031419915.1 Holophagaceae bacterium | reverse complement strand
TGATCCTCATCTCGCCCATCAGCCCCGATGTGGTTTTCCCTTCAGCGTGGTGGTTCCACAACCATGCTAAACAACTTGGTATTTCCCTGACCCCCGAGGAGATGCAGATCCTTGGCATCACAAATCTCGCAAGCCGTCTGGACGACCTGCCCCGCGCACCTGAAGAAACCTATGGCATTGAAGATGCGCGAAAGGCTTTCAACGCAGGCATCTATCGCCTGATCAAGGGTCTTCCCGTGCATGTCTGGGGCGCCATGAGGGTCTCTAAAGTCAGCATGAACCCCTCCAGCAACAAGGTCATGGATGTGATGCTCTCCTACAATAATCGCCCGATGATCCAGGTCAGCTGCATCAAGAAGGTTGATGCCGGCGGCGGAGGCGAATTCTACGGCGTGGCCAACATCTGGTACCAGGTCCGGCTAGAAACCGTAAAGTAAGCAGGTAGGCTGGATTTCTCGCGGGGGAACCATGACTGAGCACATCAATTTATTCGAGAACGTCAACCGGCAGTTCGATGAGGCAGCTGACATTCTTAAAATGGCGCCGGAATTCAGGGACATTTTGAAAACGCCCTACCGCGAAGTATCCGTGGCCCTGCCCATCCGCATGGACGACGGCAGCATGAAGGTCTTTCACGGTTTCCGCGTCCAGCACAACGGCGTTCGCGGACCCCAGAAAGGCGGCATCCGCTACCACCCCGAGGTGGATCTGGACGATGTGCGCGCCCTGGCCAGCCTGATGACCTGGAAGACCGCGGTGGTGAACATCCCTTTCGGCGGCGCCAAGGGCGGCGTGCAATGCGATCCCTCCAAGATGAGCCTCCATGAATTGGAGAGCCTCACCCGCCGCTACATTGCCAAGATCAGCATGGTGCTTGGACCCACCCGCGATATTCCCGCGCCCGACGTGAACACCAACGCCCAGACCATGGCCTGGGTCATGGACGAGTACGGCCGCAAAGCAGGCTACCAACCCGCCTGTGTCACCGGAAAACCCATCGAACTGGGTGGCAGCCAAGGCCGTGAAGCCGCCACCGGCAAGGGCGTGGCCATCATCACCCGCGAAGCTTGCAAAGCGCTCGGAATAACGCTGAAAGGAGCCCGTGTGGTGCTGCAGGGATTCGGCAACGTGGGTTCCTTCACCGCCAAATTCCTGGATGAGATGGGGGCCAAGATCGTCGCCGTGGCAGACCACACCGGCGGCGTCCGCAAAGCCGGTGGCATGGACGTGGCAGCCCTGCTGGCCTACGCCAAGGCCAACAAGGGCGGCGTGGGTGGCTTCCCCGGCGGCGATGCCTTCGATGCCTCCACCGTCTTCGGGCAAGACTGCGACATCCTGATCCCTGCGGCCCTGGGCGGCGTCATTACCAAGGCCAACGCTGGGGACGTGAAGGCCAAGCTCATTGTGGAGGGCGCCAACGCTCCCACCACCACAGGCGCCGACCATATCCTGCGGGACAAGGGCGTGACGGTGATCCCGGACATTCTCGCCAATGCCGGCGGCGTGACGGTCTCCTACTTCGAGTGGGTGCAGAACCTGCAGCAGTTCTTCTGGGAGGAATCCGAGGTCTTCGAAAAGGAAGAAAAGATCATGGTTCGGGCCTTCAACGATGTGCACGCCACGGTGGTCAAGCACGGCTGCACCTACCGCACCGGCGCCTTCGTGCTGGCTCTCGATCGGGTTTACAAAGCCAATGTGATGCGCGGCTGGTAGGCCACCCATCGTATTGAACCAACCAACCTGGAGTGGCCATGGATTTTTCATCTGTGGCCATTTCCTTTTTTCATTCGCCTTATCTGGTGAAGCTGGGAAACTAGAATGTTTGGATCGGCGGGGCGTCCCAGAACAATCCGATCTGCCACGGAGTTCCCATGTCTAAAAACATCATCCACGTGGTTGGCACCGGCACCATAGGGGAGCCACTCATCGGATTGATGATCCATTACCAGAAAGAGCTCGGCTTGGATGAAGTCACCTTTCACAAGCACAGCATCAGCGACCGGCCCAAGGTGAAGGCCCTCGTCAGGCGCGGCGCCAAGCTGGCGGTTGACGCTGGGAAAATGGAAGCATTCAAGGCTGCGGGCATGAGCCCCGAGCTGACCCACGAGCAGGCCCTGGAGCAGGCCTCGGTGGTCATTGATTGCTCGCCCAAGGGCATCGAGATGAAGGAGAAGATCTACAAGCACTACGAGCACAACACCCTGGGCTTCATCGCGCAGGGCAGCGAGTTTGGATTCGGGAAGATGTACGCCCGGGGCATCAACGACGAGGTCATCACCGCCGATGACAAGTACATCCACGTGGTGAGCTGCAATACCCACAACCTGAGCTGCCTGCTGGAAACGCTGGTGCTCGCTGAAGGCAACGACAACCTTACCGAAGCCTCCTTCGTTTGCATGCGCCGCGCCAACGACATCAGCCAAGTGAAGGATTTCTGTCCCGGCCCCCAAGTGGGAACGCACAATGAGGGCCGGTTCGGCACCCACCACGCCCGTGATGCGTACCATCTTTTCAAGACCAAGGGCCTGGACTTGAATTTGTTTTCATCCGCCGTGAAGATCAACACGCAGTACATGCACAGTCTCTGGTTCGACCTACGCATGAAGCGCCCGACGAACCTCGAAGCCCTCAAGACCAAAATCAAGGGCAATGACCGCATCGCCGTCACGGAAAAGAAGGACGCCAACACTGTCTTTTCCTTCGGTCGCGACCAGGGGCACTTCGGTCGCATTCTCAATCAGACGGTGATCCCCCTGAGCACGCTCACCATGCCCAACGAGAATCGTCTCGTGGGATTCTGTTTCACGCCCCAGGATGGCAACAGCCTGCTATCGAGCCTCGCCGCTGCCCTGCGATTCATCCACCCCACGGATTGGGAAACGCGCATCCAGGTGCTGAAGCCATTTTTCTTTGATGAAGTGTGATCCTCTATCGCGCACATCTCCTGGATGCCCCCGAACCGGGCCGCTTGCGTTCCATTTCCGATGGCGCGCTGGTAGTGGATGATTCGGGCCGGATAACGGATGCCGGAGGATTCCCGACCCTCGCCCCGCGCCATGCTGGTATCGAGATTCGCGACCTGCGCCCCCATTGGATCCTGCCGGGCCTCATTGATCTCCACGTTCACCTGCCGCAATACGAATCCGTGGCCATGGATGGCCTTGAGTTGTTGCCCTGGCTCAACACCCACATCTTTCCGGCGGAAGCGCGGTTCGCGGATGCGGGCCTGGCGAAAGGTGCCGCACGGCGTTTCTTCGGCGATCTGCTTTCCCTTGGCACCACCACGGCGGTGGTTTATTCCACCATTCACCAGAAAGCCACGGACGCCGCCTTTCAGGAAGCTGAAAGCTGCGGCATCCGTGCGGCCATTGGCAAGATGATGATGGATCAGAACGCCCCGGAAGCTTTGTCCGAGGACACAGAAGCATCCCTTCAACAAAGCGCTGAGCTCATCCAGCAGTGGCACGGAAAAGCCGATGGGCGCTTGATGTACGCCTTGGCGCCACGCTTCGCGCCCATGTGTACGCCAGCCCTCATGCGCGGTGTGGGGAGCCTTTCAGAGAGAACAGGCGCTTACATTCAGACCCACCTGGCTGAGAACTTGGATGAAATAGCCTGGGTGAGAAAGCTCTTCCCCGAGTGCGCGAACTACACGGACGTCTATCGCCACCACGGGATGCTGAATGCCCGCACACTGCTAGGTCACGGCATTCATCTTGATGCATCCGAACGCGCCATGATCCGCGCGGCGGGCGCCACCATCGTCCATTGCCCCAGCTCCAATGCGTTCCTGCAAAGCGGCGTCATGCCTCTGCGACGCTGGTTGGATGATGGCCTCTCCATTGGCCTGGGCACCGACGTGGCGGGCGGTCCGAGCCTTTCCATGTGGAACGAGATGGCCATGACCCGCACGGTTTCCAAGCTGCGTTCTGCCTTATTGAATGAGACAAGCGCCACCGTGAAACTCGCTGAGGCATTCCATCTTGCGACCAAAGCCGCCGCGCGGGGCTTGGGTCTGAATGATCGCATCGGCAGTCTGGACAAAGGCCTGGACGCAGATTTTGTCGTGGTGGACCCGCGCCTGGTGGATCCGGCAGAACGCGTTGAAGACGCCGCTGATCGCGTTTTGTCGCGGCTTATCTATCGTGCGGATCCGCGCATGGTGAAGGCCACCTTTGTGCGTGGGAGACAATGCTTCGTTCAGGAAAGTTGATTCCCCAATCCTTCTACAGACGCGACGCGGACCTCGTAGCGCGGGAACTCCTGGGCCAGTTGCTGGTGCGCGATGAAGTGGTCCTTCGCATCACCGAAGTCGAAGCCTACGGCGGCCCCGAAGATAGCGCCAGCCATGTGCGCCATGGCCGTACCGACCGCAACGCCATCATGTGGGGCAAAGGCGGCCACGCTTACTTGTACCTGTGCTACGGGCTCCATTGGATGCTCAATGTGGTAACGGGCGAGGAAGGCCAAGGTGCCGCGGTGCTCATTCGCGCATGCGAACCAGTGGCGGGCACGAACACCCTTTTGGCCCGCCGGATGATGACAGCCGTAAAACCCGCGTTGCTGGCGGGCCCTGGTCGCGTAGCTCAAGGCTTGAACTTGGACGAGGTCTTCAACGGTGAGTCCCTCTTCCGCAAGGGTGGTTTGGAGCTGCGGGAGGGAGAGCCCCCACATGCAATCCTCACGGGTCCTCGGGTGGGAATCGCCTTTGCCACCCAAGAAGATCAGCAAGCCCCGCGGCGCTACGCCGTGGCGGGCACCCCCTGGATCAGTTCACCAAAATTCACATGAAGCAGGGCCGCCTATCCGTTTCATCACCTTCATCGCCCCGGCAACTTGTCCCGGTCAATGATGCTCGGCCCTGACCCTGCGGCCTTCTCATAGGTGCCGTCGCCCCGATTCACGTACTTGGTAAGGCCCTTGGACGCGATCTCCGCATCGCTGAACTTCTCCTTGTGGAAGAAGCCGCCCAGGCGTTTGAGGTCCGCCGGCGCCGACACCAGGCGGGACAGCTTCCCCCCGCAGGCCGCGCATCGCGCAGGTTCCGCTTCCGCCCCGCGCACCAGCGCTTCGAGCATCTCGCCGCAGGCCTCGCAACGGTATTCAAAGATGGGCATCGGGCTTCCTCCGAAAAGCGAGTGTAGCAAAGCCTTCTCGCGGGCCTCATACTTGAAATCCGCGCGATGCGGCCTCCTGCGGGGGGCGCAAACTCGGGTGCCACTCAGGCATTGCTCGGGGGTGACCGGTTTCGACAGGTTATGACTCGGGTGCATGGTGCAGGCGGGGGTTGGACGGATGGCCCCCTTAACAATCCGCCCAAACAAAACTGCCAACGATAACTTCGAACTGGCCCTCGCCGCTTAATTTTTCTTAAGCAACGAGCGAGTCCCCGCGATCTTCTGGTAACGGGCTCGTAAAACCTTCCAAAGGGTGACTCCGGTCTGCCGGAGGAAGGAACAGAATGGGCCCCGCGAAACGCCCCCGCAGCCGGGCCGAGATCAGGGGGAAAGTCCTCGATGTGGGTCGTCCGCGATTTACCCCTAGAGGTCACGACAGCGGAACAAGCCTGTGAAGAGCCACCATTCGACGTTTCTTGGACGAGGGTTCGATTCCCTCCACC
>JANOLT010000440.1:0-1955 GCA_031419915.1 Holophagaceae bacterium | reverse complement strand
GCATTTCAGGCTGCCCAGCACCTCGCCGGTCAGGCATTCGCTGTGAATGCGAACGTTGATGAGCTTGCGGCTATCTATGTCTCCCGCTACAACGGCCAGGTGCTCCTTGCCCGTGGCTTTTTCGAGAAATCCATACACCGTGAACTTGCCGAAGATCGATGGAAAGTCGGCCTTGGCGACGAAGGACACCGGTTCAGTCTCGAACTTCTGGATGACGTCGAGCTTGGGGGCGTTGCTGCACTCTTTGGACATTATTTATCTCGTGGAGGATGGAAGAAGGATGAGGCCTTCATCCCTTGGATGCCGTAAGTTTAGGGGCCGTTACAGCTGTTTGAACACCTTTTTGTCTTGTTCAAATCTTGGACAGATCACGATCCAATTGGGCCAATACCGCCGCTTCTACTCGCGCCTGGGCTGCATTCATGGGTCCATCCAGCTTGGCGCCGGAGGCTAGGCGGTGACCTCCACCGCCGAATAATTTGCAAACCGCGTTCACATCCACGGCCTCTTTCGACCGGAGCGAGAGCTTGATGCGGCCATCACTCAACTCGTAAAGCAACCCGGCCACTTCGACTGATGCCAACCGTGTGGGCTCTTGCACCAATTCATCCAGATCATCGTGGGTGGCGCCACAGACTTTCATATCTTCCAAGCTGATGACCATCAGGCCAAACGCGCCGTCCCCCAACAGCCCCATCCGCTCCAGGGCACGGCCCCAAAGCTTCAACTTCGATGGCGTGTCTTGCAGATAGATCCGCTGGTAGCTACGGGCCGGCTGCACACCCTGTTCAATGAGCCCGGCTGCCATGCGATGGACCTTGCCGGTGGAATTGGAGAACCGGAAATTGCCCGTGTCTGAAATCAAGGATGCGTAGATCGCTTCGGCCATGGGCATGGGCAGTGGCAAGCCCATGCGAGGAGCCGCCAGATCGTAGACCAGCTCGCCGCTTGCCGTGGCTTTGGGATCCGTAAATTCAGCTTCGAAGCCCTTGGGCGCTTCCTTCAGGTGATGGTCCAAGCAAGCACGAGGGGCCTTTGTGGATTCAAAGACTGGATGCATCGGGCCCAAGCGATGCGGCTCGGATGCATCAATGAGCAGCCAGGCATCAGGCCAGGCGGCCAGGTCTGCATGGACGCCGATGGGATCGAACGGCTCGATCCAGCCCTCGGTGTCCAACCAACGCAGATTTCCGGGCACCGACGGTGACACCACGATGCGCGGTTCCTTCCCGAGAAAGCGCAGGTAGTGCGCAAGGCCCAGGCAGGCGCCAATGCCATCACCATCAGGGTTTTCGTGGGTTGTGAGCAGCACCCGGTGGTGCTGGTCCAGAAAAAATTGCAGGCGGTCAAGCATTACAGATGCTCCCGCTTGCTCTCCAGGCTCTTCGGCTTGAAATTCTTCAACTCTTCTACCACTTCGCCCAGCATGGCGCGCTTGATGGCGTAGGGCAGGAAGGCGCTTTTGAATCCCATGATGATGAGTTCCTTGATCTCTTCCAGACTGAATCCCAACTGCTCGTGGATGGTCAGGAATTCTTTGCTTACGGTGGTGTTGGTCATGAGCCGATTATCAGTGTTCACTGTCACGCGCAGCCCCAGGTCGTAGAACAGCCGGATGGGATGATCCGCCATCTTTTTCACGGCTTTGGTCTGAACATTGGAGAGGGGGCAGCATTCCAGTGGGATGCGGTGATCGTTGACGTAATTCATCAGATCGCCGTCTTCGATGAGCCGCACGCCGTGACCGATGCGATGGGCGCCGCACAGATGGATGGCCTGATGGATGCTTTCGGGACCATAGGCCTCGCCCGCATGCAGCGTGCAGTTGATGTTATTGGCCAGCACGCGCCCGAAAGCATCCTTGAATTTCTTGGCCGGAAAGTTTTCTTCGGCCCCCGCCAGATCAAAGCCCACCACGCCCTTGTTTTTGAAGGCCACGGTGAGGTCCGCCATCT
>JANOLT010000439.1:0-11406 GCA_031419915.1 Holophagaceae bacterium | reverse complement strand
TCAGGTTCGCATCACCAACAGCACTATCCAAAGGCGAAGCGATTCTTTGCCTGAAGCCTGCAGCCTGATGCCTGAAGCCAATTTCATCCTGTCCAAATGCAAAATCCGGGTTAATTCACCCTTTGAATTCGTCCTTGCCTTCCTTCTTCACATCCTTTGGATTGAAGTCTTCCAGCATGCGGTACTTCACGCCTTCCACGTCCTTGAACTGACCGGCGCGGATGGCCCAAAGCGCGAACATCACGAAGCCCGCAGCGAAGGCGACGCCCACGGTCGTAAAAACGATGATGAGGGTCCAATGCATGGTTTCCATCTGCCCCTCCTTTCTGGTTGCGGCCTCTAACAGGCCTCGATGATCCGGTGAAAATGATAAAAAAAAGTCGCAGATGACGCAGATTAAAAAGATGAAGGTGTTAGCTGGAGAACGACAGGATTCTGGTTTTTAGTTTTTTCATCTGCGAAATCTGCGGCTTCTTTTTTAGTTGTTAGCCACCAGGAAGAGGTCGTATTTCCAGGCGATGAGGAGGGGCACGGAAAGCATGAGCAGGAAAAAGATCAAGGAGCGCGCCAAGACCCAGTTTTCTTTCAGGATCTGGAGGACGGAAATCGGTGGCTCGGGGGCGGACTCAGTTTCGGGCTCTTTTTCGGGATTCGTGTTTTCTGTCATTTCGTTCACCTCCAAACCTAACTCTCAGCCACTTCGCCGAACATGCCCACGAGGTAAAGCACCCCGAAGAAGAAGAGATAAAAGAGCACGTATCGCAGCATGACGATGTAGCTGCTCACTTTGGGTTCGGCGGCTTTCTTGGGCGTGGCCATCATCGACTCCCTACAAATCTTCAGTGGAGGCCTTGAACTGGGCCAGGGCATCCAGGAAGGGACGCTTGTCCTTCATGGTGAAAAAGAACATGCCCACCTTCCGCTTGTCCGTGGACTTGCGGAGCTTGGGGTTGCGTTGGCCTTCGAGCCGCTCGCGGATCATGATGTTGCCTGTGCGGTAGTGGCAATCATTGATGGCGCAACCGCAGACAAAAGTCGCGTCGGCGCCGTTGGCCAGGGCCAGTTCCATTTGCGTGGGTTTCAGCATGCCCGAGCAAGGCAGGATGATGATCTTCGTTTCGGGATCATCGGTCAGCGCTTTGTGCGTATCCAACATGTCGTGGATGGGAATGCTGCGCTCGCATACGAAGCCGATGATGACCCTTTTCTTCTTTTCCAAAGGGACGGCAGGTTGGATCTCGCTCATTGGGCACCCGTCTTGAGAAGGGCCAGCACATCAGCCTCGATGGTTTTGGCGAGGGTGTTGGGCAGCTCTATGGCCTGGAATGGACACGCGCCGACGCAGATGCCGCACTCGGAACAGCGGGGTGCAAAGACGACCGCGATGAACTTGAATTTGGAGCCCGGCGCGCGCTCAACCATGGTGATGGCTTCGAAGGGGCAATCCAGGGCGCAGAAGGTGCAGCCTGTGCATTTGGTTTCGATGACTTCAGCGATGTTGTCGCGGCGGTCTTTGGGATAGAAGGGCGCCACGAACAAGAGAATCGTCGTGCCGCCCAAGATGATCCAAGCCCAATTCACGCCCACCTTCTCAATCAGGTAGTAGGGGAACAGGTACCAGGCGTCATAGCGGATGACATCCACCAGATAGCCGATCTGAGCCGGGGCGTCCGAGGCGATGAAGCCCTTATCACCGGCCAGCACAGGGTACTGGGCGATGAGGTCGTTGGTGACGTTCACGGCCGGGTAGACACCCGCCGCCACAAGGATGAATCCGAGTGTGAGAAAATTCACCGCACGGCTGGGGGTCACCACCGGCTCGTGGAGTCGGATGAAATGCATCCAGATGAGCCAGAAAATGGTGGTCGCTCCACCGATGTGGAAGAAGAAGAACCTAGTCAGCGTGAAGTCGCGGATGGCATCACCACCAATGAAAAAGGTGGAGAGGCCTTGACCGATGAGGGGCACCGCTTCCAGCCAGCGCTGGGTCGACACCACCAGGGAATAGGCCCGCGCGTCCCAGACCAGCAGGTACCCGGTGATGCCCACGAAGAGCACGCACATCAGCAACATCACACCTGAAACCCAAGGCAGCCAGCGCCATGCCCGGTGGCGATCCGTGAAGTAAACGCGGAGCATGTGCAGCAGTATCGTGATCATCATGGCCGCGGCGCCCCAGCGGTGGATGCCCCGCACCACGGCGCCGTAGGGAATGCCCGTGGCTGGTGATACCGCATCCACCACGGGGATTCCGTTCTTCAGCAGGAGTTGGCCGCTGGCATCCTTAAGGAACACGGGCAACGACGTGATGTAGTTCACCGATGTCCAGGCACGGTCCAAGGTCGGGATGTAGTACATCCAGAGCATGATTCCCGAAAAGATCAGGAACCAGAACGTGTACAGGGGCAAGGCCCCGTGGAAGTACAGGGGATTGTTCTCCTGAGTGGTAAGGAAATTCAGGCCCTTTTCAAGGCTGACCGTCAGGTTCTTGGTGAGACTGAGGAACTTCTTATACATGCCTGCCCCTACTCTTCCACGCGGGTCTTGGTATGTGAAAGATAGGCGACGCCAATCTCCATGAGGGCCGCCCAAATGAAAGCCCAGCCCAGCCAGCGCACGACATTGAACTGCTGGAACGGGTTGTCGTTCGTGCTCACGCCAGCGTTCAGGGCCTTGATGTGGGGCAAGTCGCCAACGGTTGACCAATTGTTCGTCAGGGCGCCATCAAGAACTTTATTGACGATGGCGGGTGCTTTCTCCTGCCGGAGTTTGCCGCCGAGAGGCGCCTCATGAAGCACGTCATGCAGCTCAGCGGAAATGCTGTTAGCTCCAAGCACAAAGAAGATCCCCAGGCCCGTGACCAGGAAGATGGTACCGAATACATTGCGGGTTTTCACGGTCAACCCCTAATCGTTTTAGTGGAATGAGTGGAGTCAGAATGAATCATGAAGCATCGGTCGGCCCATCGGTCCAACCAGGGCCTGTGCAGCGTGAGCGTTCCCTTGGCCTTTTCCTCGGCATAGACAACGATTGCAAGAGCCGTCAGGAGCAAAATGAAAATCGTTCCGGCGGCGATGATCGCCACGTAGGTGAGAACCGTCGGACCCGCGAAGAAGGCCCGCCAGCGGGCGATCGCCTGGCTCAGGAAAACGATCCCGAACAGAACCCCTGTCCATTTGCTGATCTGGATCCGCCGTCGGTTGTACATGTCAAGCCCCCGCGGCTTTGGGTTTGGCTGCTGCTTTGGCGGCCGCGGCTGCCGTCTCGGCGTCCTTCTTTGAGGCCCATCGAGAAAGGCCGATGAAAGTGCCGAGCACGATGCAGGCCAGCCAGCCGAATACATGCAGCTTCCAGAGTTCCATGCCCTTGGAATGGCCGCTAGCCAAGGCATCGGCAGGCGTCTTCCACAGGTTCAAGATTGGCCTGAATTGCTCCAGGCGATCAAAAGCAACGTCCATGGTCATGCCTGGGTTCGTGGCCATGAGCTGCGCTGCGGCGGTCTTGGCGGCCAAATTCCACTCCCGGATGTCACCAAAATAGTGATACAGCGTGTTGGCCGACATGGAAATCAGGATGAAGGCCACGAAGAAAATGTGGAAAGTCTCCCACCATCTCTTGTTATCGCGTTTCATCACATAGCCCCAATCCTGGAAATAGCCCATAAGGAGGAAGAATCCCATGGAGTAGTACCAGAGCGGAGCGTCGCGGTGGATGTCCGCGATGCTATTGATGATCAGGAAGCTGAAGACGATGAAGTAGATCAAACCGCCGATGCCGATCCAGTTGGCGATCTGGCGCTTGCCCCATTCCTTTTCCGGGCGCATATCGAGGAACAGCGCCGCCAGCACCAATACGGGAACTCCCACCGTCAGCACCGTGGCCAGGTAGGGGTCCTGCAATTTCAGCATGTGGTACATGGCCAGGAAGTACCAATCCGACAGGATCGGGTTGGGGGTCACTTCGGGATTCGCTGGGCTTCCTTGGGCCGCGGGGATCATGATGACCACGGCCAGGATCACCGCGAATACCGCGAACTTGGCCCAGTTGCTGATGTTCATGCGCTTGAAGCCGCGGTGATAAACCCGCAGCTCGAAAAAGATCATGGGAATGAAGCTCAACAAGAAGTGGAATGCGTAAAAGCGCGTCACCGTGGCGGGGCCAATGGAAGTGCCACCCAACAAAATCTGGGCCGTGGTCTTGCCCTGGTTGGTGGCATTGATGAAATCGCCGAGCGGAATCCAACTTGGGTTCTGGTCCAGGTAGGTGGGGAAGGTAGCCATTACCTTGGTGGCCCAAAGGGCTCGCTGATTCCAGATGAGCAGGTAGCCCGTCAGTCCCGAATACATGCCGATAATGAGCAGCAGCATGGCGATGATGAAGCTCAGCTCATGGGGCTTCTTGTAGTCGCCGGTGAACCAGATCCGGAAGCACTTCATGGTTGCCAGAATGATGAAAGCATCAGCCCCGTACTTGTGGAGACCTCGGGTGATGGCGCCGACGGGGATCACGCCCCACTTCCAGTTGGCCTGGATCTCTTCCACCGAGCGGAAGGCCTGATCCGTGACCGGGATGTAATAGATCATCAGGATCACGCCGCTGACGATCACGATGATCCAGACCCAGTACCACATGCCGCCGATGCTGTACCAGGGGTTGGTCTTGGCCTTCTCAACGTAGGACTCGTCAAAGAGGTCCATCTTGTCCCAGCGTTCCGTCAACCAGCCCCAGAGGCTGGGGCCCAGGTTCCAGAACCAGTGCCACAATTGGCCAACAACGCCGCGCTGGGGCAAGAGGCTGCGGAACCAGGCCGGGCGGCCCAGGAGCCAAAGGATGATGCGTTCGAGAAAGTCAGCCAACGCCGCCTCCTTCCGTATCAGTGATGACGATTTGGCCGTCCTTGATGTCGAACTTCATGAAACGCGGCGGACGCGGAGCTGGACCCGATACAACCTTGCCGCGCAGAAGAATGCCCATGCCGTTGTCCTGCTTGCGGGTCGGATCGTAGACCGATAGGTGGCAGGGGCAGGCGAAGTAGGGATGCAGTGGTTCTGGGGGCTTGTAGTTGTAGCCGCCATGCAGTTCCGAAGGATTAGTTATGAAATTAAAGGTGCAGCCCAGGTGCGGGCAAATGCGCTGGACCACGACGAACCAGGTCTTCTGGTCGGCAGGGTCCACGCCGGGAACATCATTGGGCAAACGCACGACGAACCCTGGGATCTTCGCGCCTTGAGTCTTGTGGGAGCTGTACTCCACCGAAGTTCTGACGTAGATGAAATCCTTGAAATCCCATGGATTTTTCAGATCAGAAAGCTCCGCCACGATCTGCTCCGCACTGCCTGCTTCATCGGGCGGAGCCATGGTGGCCTTGAGGCCCCCGGCCATGGTGGGCTTGAAGAACCGCATGATCGTGTGCATCGCGAGGACCGCGCCACCCAAAATCGGGATGGCCGTGGCCCCTTTGAGGAACAGGCGTCTTTGATTGTCGGTCAGCATGTCACCCTCACTCGTGCTCGTAGGTCTTGCTGCGCACGCCGTCCACCAGCATCCAGCGCTGCTCTTCGGTGAGCAGGCCCCGCCAGGAAGGCATGGAGGACCATTGATGGACGTAAAGGCTGAGCGCCTGCGAGGACATGGTGTCCTTGATCGGCTGGGGAATGCTGCGGAACTGACCCCCCTCGGAGATGCGCCAGAACAGGAACTGATCCGTGGTTTCCGCCAGCGCCTTGCGGTTCGTGAAGTTGAAGGGCATGGGATTCAGATGTTTGCTTAAGGGCCCGTTGCCCTTGGCGATGTCGCCGTGGCACACGCTGCAATTCTCACCGTAGATCTTCCAGACATCACCGAAGTTCGAGACACTCTTGACGGCGATGGAACGGCTCCATACGTAAAAAACGGAATCCCACACGGGAACCACGTCGCCGGACACGAATTCCAGCCCGCCTCGCTGGATTTGAATGGAATCCATCCAACCCAGACCGGGCTTGTACTGGACCCTTCCACTGGCATCCTTCACTGGCTTCTTATCCGATCCCAGGACAGGGCCGGGATGCTGAATCAGCTTGGTATTCGCGACGCCCAGCTTATCGGGCATCGAGCCGTAAGCGATGAGCTGGAAGAGCTGCCCGGGCGTGCGCTGGAAACGCCAATCGTGCTCATTGAAATTCGGTCCGTTGAGGGACTTGATTTCTGGCATCCGCCCCTCTTTCTCCAGGCCCTTTCGCACAGCCTGCTGGACTGCGGGGAGACTGGCTTCCTTTGACAGATCCAGCCGCTCTTGCGCGGTCAGGTAGGTGCCATGGCAGCTGGCGCAATTGGCGGTGTAAACCTGACGGCCCTTGAGGGCCGAAGGCATGTTGTTGGGATAGAACACGGAATCCGAACCGATTTCCAAGCTGGGAGCGCCGCCCCCTTCGGCTCTGGGGAGATCGCGAAGACCGCTCTGGGCGGATCTCTTGGTGGTCAAGCCTTCGTCCGAACAGCCGGTGGCGGTCAAGATCGTCAGGGCCGTTAGAGCAACCATGGCTAGGGACAAGACAGAAAATGGGATCAACAGTTTGATTCGCGTCGTCATTTAAGTTCCACTAGGGCGGATCCAGGCGAGCACCGCCCAGACGAGAATGATGAGGAACATGATCACCAGCGCGAAGGGAGCCTTCCCATGACCAATTTTGGTGCCGGAGACCTCTTCCATCGGTTCTTCATCGTGCGAGTTCTTCATTGGATCTGTTGCCATGGCGACCTCACTTGGACTTAGCTGGAATTGGCTTCACAGAAGGCGTCGCATTCGTAGCGTTGGCCGCGGGGTTGGGCTGGACCGGGACTGCCTGGCTCGGCAGTTTGCCATAATCGCTCTCCATACCCTCTAGCTTGCCGAGGCCCTTGTTGCGGGCCACGTACTTCAAGAAGGCCACCAGCGTAAGGCGCTGCTCAGCGGTGAGCGTGTACTCCCAACGCGGCATTTGTGTCGCTGGCACGCCGCGGCTGATGCGCCAGTACCAAGTATCCACGTTGTAGCGCTGAAATTTTTCATCCCAGAAATTCGCAGGACGCTTGGTCATGCTGAAGGCTGCCTGGCCGTGGCCATCAGCATTCAGGCCGTGACAGGCAGCGCACTGGTTGTTGAACAGGCCTTTGCCGTAGTTGGCGTACTTTCGCTTGGTCATCAGGGCCTTCATCTCAAGGGGATCCGTGGGTTCTTTCTCGGGCTCCTTGAAATCAATTTCGGTCCAGGCTGAGAAAGTGGGATCTTCTTCTCGCTTTTTTTCGAGAGATTCCTCGGTGACGTCAATCCCATTGATCTTGTTACTGTTCACGATGATCAGTAGCGTGCCCCGGGCAGCCTGGGCCTCGTGACTGGTGCCGAAGAGCAGTTCCTCGATCTCCATCCTGTACTTGTAGGGAACCTCGACGTGCTCCTCGTAGCGCTTGTTGTTCAGCGCCTCCTGTTCAGAGGGCGTGTAGTTCCACTTGGCCAGGGTTTCTTGGGTGCCTTTGAATGGACCGGTGGTCCAGGTGAATGGCTCCAGCCGCGCGTGTTTCAGCTTTCCCGTTTCAGGATCCAGGGCACGGGTTCCATCGGGTCCCAGGCCCTGGATAAAGGCCGTCAGGTCAATGAGCTCCTGGTTGGACAGGTAGTCGAAGCGCGGCATGTTGGACCCGGGCTTCACGTAGCGCGGATTCTGGTGGTGGAGAATGTGGTACTGGTCCGGAAATTTGCCACCGATGTTGGCCAGATCAGGGCCCGATCGCTCGGAGCCGATGAGGTGGTAGGCATCGTAGTAATAGTCCGAAGCCTTGGATTTCGGACCGTGGTCCCAATCCTGGGGACGGCTCACCATGGAGTGGCAGTACCAGCAACCTTCCCGCTTGTAGATCTCGCGACCTCGCAATTCCTGCGCGGTGTAATTGCGGAGATCCTTGGGCTGGGCGGGTTTGAAGGTCATGCGCGGCACCAGCACAACCACAAAGATGATGCTGGAAAGGATCAAGCCCATGCCGATGGAGGGATAGAGATAATTGGCTCGGGTAGTACTCATCGTGGGGGTTCCTCTACCTTTGGAATCGGATCAAGCCGGGGTTGTGGAGGGCATGGTTGGCATGGTTGGCGCAGATTCTTCCAGCGGATCCTCAAGGGGGTCCTCTTTGAAGATCAAGGTCTTGAACACGTTGTAGACGAAGAGCAGCTGCCCCGTGACGATCAAGAGCCCCGAGAAAGCGCGCATGGCCATGAACGGGGCCACCATGATGACGCCCCGATAAACCGGGGTGCCTTCTTCCCATGCGGAGGCCTGGATGAGGCCCGCGATGGTGAGGGAAGTCATCATGAGCACCGTGCCCACCAGAGAGAGCCAATAATGGGCGTTGGCCAAACGGCGGCTGTACCACTGGCGGCCACTGACGCGCGGTACGCAATAGTAGATGGCGCCCCAGGCGACGAATCCGAAAGTCCCCAGCAGCGCGAAGTGCGCGTGGCCCACCACCCAATGAGTGAAGTGCAGATACCAATTGATCCACCGCGTGGCCTGGAACGGGCCCGTGAAGCAGGTCAGCAGGTAGAACCACATGGCCGTGATGATGAATCGCAGCGGAATATTGGTCCCGAGCATGCCCCACTTGCCTTTCATGGTGAGGAAGAAATTCACCAGCACACTCATCACCGGCACGAGCAGCATGACGGAAGAGATCACGGCCACGGCCTTCAGCCACTCGGGCACTGGGCTCTGCAAAAGGTGATGGGTACCCGTAGGCGTATAGAACATGGCGATGGTGCTGAACCCCACGATGCTGAGCAGGTGGGAATAGAGCGGATTCTTGGTGATCTTGGGCAGGAAGTAATAGGTCAAGCCGATGCCATTGGTCGTGAACCAGAGACCCAGGATGTTGTGGCCGTAGAACCAGTTCGCGATGGCATCGCCCGCCCCTGGAACATCGAAGAACACCTTGTTCCCGATGATGTAGACGATGGGAAACCACATGGTGGTGCCGGCCACGTACCAGGTCGTCACGTAGAGCTGTTTTTCATTGCGGTTCAGGACGGTCATCCACACGAGCCAGCAATAGGTCAGCAGCGCGGCCAATAGGGGAATATCCAGGAACCATGGCAGCTCGGCGTATTCCCGGCCCTCGGTGATTCCGCCGGTAAGGCAGAAAATCCCGGCGACGATGACCGCATTCCAGGCCAGCATCAGGATGTTGCCCACCCGCTCACTATGGAGCTTGGTGCGGCAAAGTTCGGGGATCACGTAGAAGATGGCTCCGACGGTGGCCATGGAAATGAACCCGAAGGCCACCACGTTGACGTGGGTCGGGCGAAGACGGCCGAAACTCAGTTGGGCCACCCCGTGAACCAGATCAGGCGCGTAGTATTCCGTGGCCGCGATGAGCCCCAGGAGGGTGCCCACCAGGGCCCAGATGGCGCCGGAGATCATGAAACGCTTGGAGGTGCTGTGCTCCACGCTCAGCCAAGCCAGAAAGCGGTCCCACCAGTTCTCAAATCCTGCATCAAGTTTTGTGTCGAGTCTCGCATCCATGGGCGGATTCCCTAAGCCGTTGCGGCAAAATAACTTGGTCATTCGAATCGTGGTCCGG
This sequence comes from Holophagaceae bacterium, assembly GCA_031419915.1. GTDB lineage: Bacteria > Acidobacteriota > Holophagae > Holophagales > Holophagaceae > JANXPB01. Next base: position 1,818 of record JANOLT010000439.1, on the reverse strand, counting down.
CATTAGCGGCCGTCGCGAAAGACAGGTGCAACCCTAAGGCTCATCAAAGTGATCCATGGCTGCCCATTCCCCGCTTGGTGTTTGACAGTTTGAAATGAGCAGGGGGGACTGGTCTAGTGAAAATATCTCGAAATCGAGGGCCTCCCCAGCTTGACCCTGTGTTCCCAGGCTCTCCAAGTGCTTTGGCTGGTACACTCGCGCCCATGCTCTGCTTCATCGACATGAATGTCGGCTGCCTCGACAGGTGGGGATCCCCGTGACCGCCCCTCGGATACTCGGGGGGCAGCGCTATGCCTGGGTGGCAAATCTTGCCTCAATGGAAGCCGCGCCTGGCCACTCGGCCTGTGCATGGGAGTTGGTCCGGCGCGAGGGCGATGGCGCACGGTATCTATTGCAAATCTGGGACCCAAGGCCATCGGATAAGGAACTGGACAAAATTAAAGAAACATTCCTTAGCCGTTTCCTGGATGGTGAGCCCTGGGATCCCTCGGGTTGCCGCTTTGGGTTCGATGAGACCCAGATATGGTTTCTGCAGGAACTCCCGGGCACGCCTCTGCCACGTCTTGCTTCGGAATGGACGGGGCCGCAGCGCAAAGCCTTTGGGAAGCATCTCGAGAAAGTCCTCGCCCACAGCTCCCACCCACGCCTTCTCTGCCTCGATGTCATCGGTATGAAACCTGGACTTACATTGGTCCCACGGGTCATAGGGACGCCGCCCCGAACGTTGGAAGATCTCATGAGGGAGCTGAACGCGCTGGAGATTCTGCCCGCTACTGGACCTGTATCCCTACCTTTTGAACAACCCCGCGAGCTCTCGGATCCACCCACGGCACCCATACGGGGGCGCGGTAAGGAGATGACGGTCCTCAAGTCCCTGATGTTTGGATTGAGCGCACCGGCCCCCATGGAACGGGTCACGGTGATTCAAGGCGAGGAAGGCCTTGGGCAGGATGAACTGGCGGCCTGGTCCGCGGCCTCAGCCCAAACCGAAGGCATTTGGGTCCACCATTTCGAGACGCTGCTGGATGAAGAGCCCGGAGCTTTTCTTGAACGCCTGCTCCAAAGTCTGCTCTTCGACGCAGAGGCAGAACTTTATGCCCAGAAGCCAGATGTGGCCCGAACCGTGTCACGGCGTGTGCCAGCCTTCGCATTCCTGACGGGTGGAAGAACCAAATCCCCGGGTGGTCCCGTGGATACAGAAGAAATAAAGGCTGCTCTTGTAGCGATGGAATTCGCAATGTCCATCCACCATCGGCTGATTCACCTTTCCACTTTGGAGCGCGCGTCCAATGAGACCCTTGGCTTGGTGCGCGATCTGGTGCTCAGATCTAAGGTCCCTTGGCTGCTTTGCGCGACCCGCAGTCCTCGCCTGAAGCCCCTGCTTTCGGCCTTCCGCGGAGATTCTCAAGAAGTCTCCATCGTCAACCTGGACCGCATGGAGGACAAGGATCTCCATGACATCTTGGGAGATCTACTCGGGCCCCACGATCTACCCAAGGATTACCAGAAGGAGCTATTCCGCCTCAGCTTGGGCAATCCAGGCCTGCTGCTCAGTTTTCTTGAGTTGGCCCAGCAAGAAGGCAACATTGCCTTTCACGGAGGGCGCTGGGTGCTGGTGCCCGGAAAACGCCGCGCGCCGCACACGCAGGAAGATCTGGTGGGTCAAATTCTCATGGGCCGACTCTCCCGGCTGGGTCCAGCCGCCAGCGCGCTCGTCAGACTGCTCGCGTTGGCCGACCACCCACTCGACCCCCATGTGCTGGGCGCCGCGCTCGGGTTGGGTGGGGATCCATTGGAAGACGCCCTTGTCGCTGCCGT
>JANOLT010000438.1:0-16462 GCA_031419915.1 Holophagaceae bacterium | reverse complement strand
GGGAAGGACTTTTCCAGTGGCAACCCGAGTCCCGCCGTCAAGCTGTCCCCCAGGAATACGACCGTACGGCGGGCTTCGGGCGTGGCGCTCACTTGACCAGTATTCGTGATCAATGGCAGAGACAGGAACAGGGACAGGGCGGCGATCATCCAAAGGTTCATGGCTTAAGAATCTCACGCGTGCGGTTCAGGATTCACGGGATCCTTCCGGTAACCTTGAATGATGATCCAACTGCGCGATGTATCCCGGATCTTCGAATCCCCCTCCGGCGAGTCCCTTACGGTGCTGGAAAACCTGTCCTGCTCCTTCGAGGCGGGCCTTTCGGTGGCCATCGAGGGGCCCTCCGGCAGCGGCAAGAGCACCCTGCTGGGACTGCTGGCGGGCCTGGACCAGCCTACGTCCGGCGAGGTGATCGTCGCGGGCAATCAATTGGGAAAGCTCAGCGAAGCCGGGCTCTCCCGTTTCAGGGCTCAGAATCTTGGCTTTGTTTTCCAATCCTTCCACCTGCTCCAGCATTTCTCCGCGTTGCAAAACGTCGTCATCGCTGGAGAGATCGCAGGGCTCGAAACTCCCCTGAAAAAGGCACAGGATGCCCTTGCACGGGTAGGCTTGGAGCACCGCACCGATCACCTGCCGGGCCAACTCAGCGGTGGCGAGTGTCAGCGTGTGGCCATCGCCCGGGCCATCGTGACTCGCCCCAAGATCCTACTTTGCGATGAACCCACGGGCAGCCTGGACCGCGTGAACGCCGCGAAGGTGTTCGAGCTGCTGCTGGCGCTGCACAAGGACCTTGGGACTACGCTGGTGCTGGTGACCCACGATCCCCACCTGGCGGACCGGCTGGATCGCCAGGTATTCCTTGAGGGCGGCCGCATCGTGAACGGCGCCGCGTGACCTGGGCCTTCCTTATCCGCATGGTGGGTCGCGAGCTGGACCGCCAGAAAGGGCGGCTGCTGCTCATCGCGCTATGCCTGTCCTTGGGCTTCGCCGCGTTCGCCGCAACCTATGGATTCTCTGCGCGGGTATTGGGGGCCATTCATTCCGAGAGCCGGGCCATCCTGGGCGGCGATGCCGCTCTGAATGCCACGGGCCTGATGCCCGATGACCTGGAAGCCAAGGTCCGCGCGCTTCCTGAAGTGGACCGTGTCTGCCTGGTGTACGACTTCGCGACCATGGCCTCGGTGGAGGGCCTTCCTCCCAAGCTCGTGGAGGTCCGTGCGGCGGGTCCGGGCTATCCGCTGGCCGGGGCTTTGGAAATCGCGGGTGAGCAGGCCCGCACCATCAATAGTCGTCCTGATCTTGACCACGGCGTATTCGTGGAAGCGATCCTGGCGAAGCACTTCAATCTCGTCGTGGCGGATCATCCGGGAGCGGAAATTCAGCGACCCACCGCGCTGAGGCTCGGCTCTGGCCAGTTACCCGTGCGCGGCATCGTGGCTAGAGATGAATCCCGTCAGGCTTCGGCCTTCACACTAGGGCCACGGGTGCATACAGAGTTGGACACGGCGCGGTCCTTGGGCCTGCTGACCCAGCGTTCGCGCATGACGGGGCGCCTGCTCATGACCCTAAAGCCTGGCGCAAAGATCGGAAGCCTTATGCCAAAGCTGCGGGCGCTGGCCGGGAATGCGGGATCGGCCGTGCGGGCCCAGAGTCATGAAGAGGCCAGTGGCGCCCTTGCCCGCCCCATCCGCAACCTCAACCGCTTCATCCAGCAACTGGGCCTCTTCACCCTGCTGCTGGCGCTATTGGGCGCCTGGGCCATCCTGGCGGCCTTCCTGGATGGACGGCGGCGCGACGCGGCCATCCTGCGCTGCCTCGGTGCGCCGCCAAACGCGCCCGTGCTGATTTTCGGATGCCTGACCGTCCTGCTTCTGTGTACGGCCCTGGCCCTGGGTTTCGCCACGGGCTCCGCTGCTTCGGCCTTCATCCCGCGGCTTCTCGGCGACATCATCCCGGCTGCCGCGCAGAACGCCCCGGCCCAATGGCCCCCGCTCACCGAGACCCTGGCGGCGCTAGTGATGGTGCTGCTCCCATCCCTGCCACCGCTTCTGCGCCTGGGAAAGGTAAGGCCCTTGGAGCTACTTCGGGAATCCACCATCAGGAATGGAGATCGCACCCTGTCCTGGATCTGTGGAAGCTCGGCGCTGCTGGTGGCTTCCTGGCTGGTGCTGCGCAACGCGCCGAGCTTGAAGGCGGGACTCGCCACCCTGGCGGGCCTGGCCCTGCTCTTCGCGCTGCTCATGGGGGCCACGCGGCTGATGCTCTGGCTCTATGGCCGCTTCGCGGTGCGGATGCCCCTGGCCATGAAACTGGGCTTCGCGCAGCTGGGCGCCAAACCGGCCCTCACATCGCTCATGATGGCGGTGATGGGCTTGGCCATCTTCCTGACCCTCGCCACCTCCTTCATCAAGGACGATCTGGTGGGGCCGATCCTGAAGCAGCGAGGCTCGGGCAATCGGCCCAACCTCTTCTTCATCGACGTCCAGCCGGAGCAGAGCGCGGTATTGCAGGCCCAGCTCAAGCGTCTTTCTGGACGCGATCCGCTGGTGGCGCCTCTGGTGCGGGCAAGACTTAAAACCATCAATGGCCTGGCCATCAAGGAAGCGCCAAGGAAGGCGGATGGAAACGAGGCCCAAACGAACCGCGAAGGTTTCCGCACGCGAGAGCAGAACCTGACCTACCGCACGATGCTGGAGGAGGGCGAAACCCTGGTGGCGGGTCGCTTCTGGGACGATCCCAAGTCGCCCCATTCGGAGATTTCGTTGGAGGAATCCTTCGCTCAGAGCATAGGGGCCAAGCTCGGTGACGAGCTCACCTTCGATGTCCAGGGCCTTGAGGTCCGCGGCAAGGTCACCTCCTTGCGCAAAGTGGTGTGGCAGACGATGCGCCCCAACTTCTTCATCGTCCTTCACCCTTCCCTTCTGAAAGGTGCGCCGCGCCTGGATCTGGTGGCCCTCGAAGCCGAGAGTGAAGCCGCCCGCGCCCGCATCCAGACGGAGGTGGCCCAGGCGTTCCCCAACATCACGGTCATCGACATCACCGAAGTGGCCCGGAAGGTGGGGCGGATCCTCGACCTTATTTCGACCGTGGGCCGGGCCCTGGCGATGCTCATGTTGGCCTCCAGCCTGCTTGTGCTCGCCGCGAGCCTGCTGGCGGGCCGACTGGGCCGCCAGCGGGACCTGGCCCTGCTACGCACCCTCGGCGCCCCGCACAGCACGTTGTTGGCAAGCCTGCTTTGGGAATTCCTGCTGGTGGGAGCAAGCTCCGCTCTCATCGCCGGTGGCATGGCCAGGATGCTCTCGGACCTTTATGCCAGGAAAGTCCTGGAACTTCCGGCCACATCCAATGTCTGGGCCGCACCAGTTCTGCTACTGGTGGCCGCGCTGCTCACGGCGGCAGTAGGCCTATTGGGGTCCTGGAGGGCCCTGAGTGCCAAGCCATTGGATGTGCTGAGGTCGGAGTAGCCGAAGCCCCTGCTAGCATGGAGTTTCGCCCGGTGTGGCAGCGCCTTTGAATCCTGTGGTGCCGCGCCGGGCGCCTTCTTAGGAGCCGTTGCAAAATAATCTGTGCTTTTCCGGTTATTTTGTTACGGCTCCTTATGCCGGACCACCATCCTGATCACCAAGTTTGTTTGCCGCAACGGCCTAGCGAGACATCCATGTTCACGGTTTCATTCAAAGGCAAGTCCACGGGCGCCGTGCAGCTGGAGCGCGAACTCAGCCTTCTCGCCATAGCCACCAAGGCCGAGGTGGACCTGCACCACCGCTGCGGCGGCCACGCCCGCTGCGGCACCTGCATCGTCACCATCGAAACCGGAGCTGAAAACTTGAGCGAGCCGCTATCCGCCGAAAAGCGCATCCTCACCATCCTGAAAGCCGGCCCCCATCAGCGCCTAGCCTGCCAAGCCTGGGCCCAGGGGGATGTGAGCTGCCTGGTGGGGGAAGAGGGCAAGGATCTGAGGAAGTAGACGGCTCTGGACTTGGGACTTGGGACTTGAGACTCGGGACTTGAGACTCGGGACTTGAGACTCGGGACTAATCGATCAGGAAACCGACGCCCTGCCACACCCTCACCCGGATCTTCCCTTCGCCGGCGGTGGCAGGCTCAAAGACTAGGCGCTTGGCGGCTTCCACACAGGCGTCATTGGCCTTGTCCACCCATTCGCCGGTGCCCGGCAGGCCTTGCAGGAGTTTGGTGGCGAGCACTTCACCTCTTTCATTCACGAGCACGTTCACCACCACTACGCCCTTGTCTACTTTCTTCGCCCTGGGGCGCACCTGGTTCAGGTTGATGGGGCGGGCAGGGGTTACATCCGGCGTAATGGGAAGTAATGCCCCTTCGCCATGTTTCTCTGCCTGTTTGGCGTTGACTGCAGCAAGGTCGTCTTTCAGTTTCGAGTTCTCATCCTGCGCAGCCTTGAGCGATTCCCGGGCATGTTGCAGGTCCATGAGAATGCTGTCTCCACCCTGTTGATTCTCTTTCAGACTTGCCTTGATCTGATCCAATTCCTTGCGAACGGAAACGACTTCTTCTTTCGCCAGGTCTCGGCTCTTCTGGGCCGCGGCGAGATCCTCCGGCTGCACCTGCGCGGACTGGAGTTTCGCGGAGAGATCGTCACGCTCCACGGTCAGCCTTTTCACCTGGGCCTGAAGACTTGTGATGGTCTGGGATGCCTTCGGAGCCTCGCCCTTGGGCTTTGATCTGGATTGGGATGTTGACGACGCGGATAAGGGCAGCATGAGGGCCGCCAGCGCGAAGCAGATCGTGGCAATGCGCATGGAATCTCCAATCAGTTATACGTCGCGGTCCGGGTCCCTGATGGGCCGGCATGGCTCACTTTAAGCACTCCGCGCCGAATGAGCTTTGCGAAAATGGCTAGGCATTCTTCCGGCGGAAAGGGGCTTACGGCGATGACATCGCGAATGCTCCAAACGCCATTCACACGGGTAGCCAGAAAGGCTTCACTGGATTCCAGGTGGGTCTGAACCAGTTCGTCCATGCTCAAGGCCAACTCAAGAATTTGGTCCTGGTCCAGGTTCTGATCCTCCAGTTTGTGCTGGACAACTTCCAACATTCGGCTGGCTTCCTGGATTTTCGGATCCTGTTGAAGCAGGCGTCGAAGCTCAATTTGGGCTTCCTGTAATTTTTCTTTTTCCATCAAGGCCTTGGCATTCATGAGCTGGGCGTGCGTGGCGTCATTCAGGTGGCCACCAGGTTCAATGACCCGCAACATGCCGCGCTCAAGCATTTCGTGCATGTGTTTGCTGAGAATGAATTCGGACCTTCGGAGTTCCAGCATGACCTGACCAATGGTCTTGTGTTCATCCAAACGGAACAGAACATCAGCATCTTCTGCCGAGAGCGGTAACATATCGGCGATGACTTCTGAAACGGGGCCTAGCACGGTGTCTTCACCCCTGATGGTCTGACGGATGACCTTCCATTCATCCACCCGACGCGCGCCCTCCAGCACGATTCCAGTGACTTCCAGACTGATCAGCATGGTTTTCTGATCCGGCAAACGATGATCGTGAAATTCGAAGGTTCCCACACCCCAAAGAAAGGTGTCGTAGATGCTCTCTTCGGTCTTGGTCTGAACCATGCGACGGATTTCAGCTTCGCTGATGAGATTGCGGTTCACCAGGATCTTGCCTAACACCTGGTTTTCATCCTCTTGGGCCGCTAGCGCCTCCTTGAGCTGCTGCTCGGTGATGCGATTGGAGGCCAGCAGGAATTGACCCAGATAGTCCCGGGGATCCGATGACCACACGGAGCTGACCTTGCCATCCGCAAAGCTCACGCGCTTGGAATGGGACGCACCTTTGATTTCGAGGATGCCGGTCTTCTTGCCCACGGCGAGCCACTGGAAGATGTCTTCCAGTCCCATCGTGGCAAGTTCACCCTTCAACCCCATTCAGTAGCACCTCATCCCGAATCTTCAAATAGACGCAGGCAAGTATTTTACCCACAGAAGAATGGGCTGGCTGCCGTGCGGGCAGAAATGACCGGTTAATAACCCCTAACCATCTCCCGGATCGCCTTCAGTACTTTCGCCGGGTGGTGCCGGGCCGTTGAAGCATCGAGATCCAGCAGCGGTTCCGCAGTCACGGGAACGCCCGCGGTCTCTGGACCCGATGGCAGGATCGGTGAACCACCTTCCTCCCGGTAACGGGCCAGGATTTCTGCTGAAGGCAAAGAATTATTGACCAGCACGGCCGCAGGCTTGACTCCGCCGATGTCGAGAATGGCCCGAATGTGACCTTCCAGATCCAGCCCGCTGGTTTCTCCTGGTTCGGTCATCAGGTTGGCCACGTAAAAGATCGGCGCGGACGTTTTTTGAAGGGCGGCCCGCAATTCAGGGATCAGCAAGTTTGGCAGCGTGGAGGTGTAGAGGCTTCCCGGAGCTAACAGGATCAGGTCCGCCCGCAAGATGGCCAACATGGCCTCGGGCAAGGGCTCAGGGGCTTCAGGCTCCAGCCAGATGGACCGGATGGGTGCAGTGGTTTCGTTGACGGCGGTTTCGCCCACGTATCGTCGGCCCTCCACGTCTTCAGCGCAAAGGGTCACGGGCACAGTGGTGGACGGATAGAGTCGCCCTGCGGTCACCAGCACGCCGCTGAGTTGACGGATGGCCTTTACCCAATCCCCAGTGATGTCCACCATGGCCAGCAGCATCAGGTTGCCCAAGCTGTGCCCCGCCAGGCTCCCCTCACCCTTGAACCGGTAGCTCAGCAGGTCGCTGAGGATGGATTCCTCCCGGGTGAGCGCCGACAAGCAGTTGCGCAGATCCCCCGGCGGGATGCCACCGAGTTCCTCACGGAGCCGCCCCGATGATCCACCATTGTCCGAGACCGTAACGATGCCCGTAAGCTGCCAGGGTTGATCGGGCCGTTCGGCTTCAGATTTCAGGGCCCGTAGTAAGGCCGCCAGCCCTGTCCCACCCCCGAGGGTCACCACTCGAAGGGGCAGATCCGGATGCAGGGCGGCCATGGAAAGCTAAGAACGTTCGATGGCCGCGAAAGGAGCCATGTTGCGGACAGCATCAAAATCAGTTTCGAGCCGGTAGAGGTGGATCAGATCGCTATTCAGCAGCAACGAACGATTGAGTGCTTCGGCGGAGGCATCGACATCACCCAACTGGGCATAGGCCGTGGCCTTCAGAAATTGCAGAATGCCGCTCGTGGGCGCGGCCTTGATGGACTTCTCCAGCAACGCCAAAGCGCCGGTGGAATCCTTCTTGTTCAACAGCCACTGGAGGTCACCTTCAGGACTGGCAGCACCCTTGGGAGCTTTGGCGGTCTTGTGTTCACAGACCACCAGGTAATTGTGCAGGGTCCGCTGCAAGGCAATATTTCCCGCTTCCTTCGCCGGCCCCACAAGGGTTTTGAAGATTTCCATCGCCTCGGCGTAGTGCTTCGAATGCACCAGACGAAGAGCCTTGGTGAGATGGCTGTCGAAAGCCTTGGAAAGGATTGGTGTAGCTGGAGGTGGAGGTGTGGGTTTAGGTGTGGGTTTAGGTGTGGGTTTAGGTGTGGGTTTAGGTGTGGGTTTAGGTGTGGGTTTAGGTGTGGGTTTAGGTGTGGGTTTAGGTGTAGGTCTAGGTGTAGCTTTCGCGCTAGATAGTTTCGCCTTGGCCATTAGAATCCTCACAGTGAATCAGACCTGAACCATATCGCAGGGCCGCATCCTTAATTGAACCACGGATTGCGTGAAAGAGGCCTGTTGCTGACCGTCAGCCTCTCACTGCTTGAAGATCGCCGACTCGCGGTTCAGGATGCTGGTGGAGAGCCAAGCCATGGCAGCGGCCAGCCCCGAAGTCATGACGAATGCCAGGATGTATTGCCATGCCACAAACTCATGGGAAAATAATTTGCGGATGGTGAGGGCCACATTCAACACGGGCACATAGGGCAGCGCGGCCATCTTCTCCAGGCCAGGAGATAAAGAGAAAACGCCCAGCATGGCCACCACGAAGATGCCTGGCGTGATGGCCGTCATGGCCTCACGCGTGTTTTTCGCCTGAGTGCCAAGCACCAGGATGATGCTTGAGAAAAACAGGCCCAGCGGAATCAAAAGGAGCAATGTGAGCCCCAGCGTCATGGGGCTCGCCAAGGAGGAAAAACTGAGGTTTGGCGCCATAGCCGCACCAGCCGCTCCAGCCATTGCCGCTTCAGAGGCCGCCACCTGATTACCAAGAATGATGAAGCCCAGGCCCATGCCCACGACATTCATCACCGTACCCAGCACGCCAATGGAGAAGGTGGCCAGGAGCTTTCCCCAAATGACGTGGCTACGGGGAATGGCCGTGGAGAGGAGGCTCAGCATGGTGTGGCGTTCCTTCTCTCCGGCGGTCATGTAGACCCCGTGCTGCATGGCGTTCGTATAAAGGCCGATGAGCAGGATGTAGGGCACGAAGAGCCCGAGCATTTTGCTCAGCTCCAGGGCCAGATCGCTGGCTTTTTCAGTCACGAGGTTGGAGGGGCTCGGTAGATCCTTGGGCGCCTTGATGGCTTCCAGGCGCGCCTGCACCCAGACCTGATCCTGCTTCTTCATGGCCTCTTTCAAGCGCTTGAGGGCCAATTCGGAAGCCCTTTCGCTCTCATCCACCATTGCCTTCACGGTGAAGGGTTCCTGGCGCTGCAGCTTTCCAGGCGCGTCGGCCTCAACATCCACCCCCAGGTCAAATTTCTTGTCTCGCAAGGCCTGCTTCAGATCCCCAACCGGTGCTTCAACGAGTTGGAACGTCTTGGCATCTCCGAGCAGGAACGGCTTCAGCACGTCGCCGGGATCATTCAAGACGATGCGACTGGCCTGGCCACGCCTACGGTCCGAATCGCCCTGGGCCATCTTGGTCATCATGAGGAAGATGGCCGGGAACAGGATGAGCGGAATCACGAAAGTGAAGAATAATGTCCGTCGGTCTTTGGAGAACTCCATCCACTCTTTCTTGAAAATCAGCCTGACGCCCCTCATCGAACACCTCCCGCCGCCAACAGAAAGAAGACTTCATCCAGAGTGCGCACGGAGTAGCGATCGAGTATTTCTCGCGGTGGCGCGTCCCCATAGAGTTCTCCATCGAAGATGATGCCCACGCGGTCGCAGATCTGATCCACCAGGGGCATCACATGGGTGCTCACGATCACCGTGCGGCCCTCGCTCTTCATGACCCGCAGCAGGTCCAGCACGGTCTTGGCGGTGAGCACATCCAGGCCCGTGGTGGGTTCATCAAAGATCACGACCTTGGGATCGTGCAGCAGCGCGCGCGCTATGGAAACCTTCTGCTTCTGTCCAGATGAAAGGCCATCCATCTTCACATCGCTGAAATCCATGAGTTGTAGCCTTTCCAGGAGATAGAGTCCGCGGCGCTCGGCGATCGTCGGATCCACCCCTTGAAATTCACCGAAAAGGCGGAGCAATTCCCGAGGCGTGAAGCGCTCATAGACATTCATATCCGTGGAAAGGTAACCCAGCTTGCCCCGGACCTTTTCGCCCTCCTTTTGCGTATCCAGCCCGCAGACCTCAATGGTTCCTTGATCCGGCTGCATCAGGGTCGCGATCATGCGCAGCGTGGTGGATTTCCCGGCCCCATTGGGCCCCAGCAATCCGTAGATCTCGCCTGGATTGACCTGAAATGAAATCCCGCGTACCGCCTCGATGCGCTTCTTGGCTTTGGTCTTTCCATCCTTCACAGTGAAAGCTTTGTGAAGGTTTGTCACCTGGATCACGGACACTCCTACGGATGCTGCATGGTCGTCGCGTAGAAGAATCCATCCACGCCCACGGTGCCCAGAATCACCATCGCAATCCCCATGCAAAGGCAGTAGAAGGCAAATCCATTGAGTCTTGGGGAGCGCGTGAAACGATCCAGGAGGCCGATGGCGAAGTAGCCTGACACGGCGGCTACCGCCACACCGACGATGCAGGCGAGTGCCGGACTGATGGAGCCAGCCGGAAACTGCATCTCATCGGACAACGGCATATTTTTCAGCAAAGGTATCACCAGATTCTTGGCCTCCAACACTGCCGCAGCGGCGATGGTGGGAATGCCCAACAGAAAACTGAAGCGGGTGGAAGTCGGCAGCTTCAGCCCGCTGAACACACCCACGGAAATAGTTGAACCACTGCGGCTGAGACCAAACCCCCCGCCCAATCCCTGAATGGCGCCAATGGCCAGGGCATCCTTCGCGGTCAACTCATCAATCTCCCGACCCGCCTGTTTCTTGCTGCGCTCGTTGGCCATGTAAAGCATCCAGGCGGTCACCAAAAGGCCGATGCCATAGACCCAGAGATGCTGCTTGGCGATCTCTTTGAAACCCTTGGTCGCAAGGCCCAAAATGCCGGTTGGGATCATGGCGATGAACAGCCAAATCGCCAGTTTGCGGCCCTCTTGGTCCTTCCCCAGGATGCCCATGAACACCTGGATCAGTTCCTTGCGGAAATAGACGCAGAGCGCCAGCAGCGTACCGACATGAAGCAAAACATCGAAGGCCAACGGCATCCCCCGTCCCAACATCAGATGTTCGGCCAACGTCAAGTGCGCGGTGGAGGACACCGGCAGAAATTCCGTCAGGCCCTGGATGAGTCCCAGAAGGATGGCGTGCCAAAGCTGCATGAAACCCTCGCCAAACCGCCAGTCTCCCATGAATGGACCGGCGCTTCACTACACCGAAAGCTGCTTCACCCTTTTCGGGCTAGCGGCGCGGCCCGCTTCAACCGTTCCCAGTGCTCAGTCAGAGCTTTCCGCCCGGAAGCGGTGAGGGATGCAGTTGTGAGTGGGATCTTTCCGCGATAGCCCTTGTGGATGGCCACATAACCCGCATCCTCCAGCTTCGCGAGGTGGCTGCTGAGGTTGCCCTTGGTGAGTCTCGTGAGTTCCTCCAGCAACTTGAACTCCACCCATTCCGCACCGGAAAGCACCATGAGAATGGCCAGCCGCGCAGGTTCATGCACCAGCCGGTCCAGGTCGAGGATTGCCTTGAGCTGCTATGGCTTGTTCACGGCTGCTCCTCGATCGTGGCCAGGGCGCCGAGTTCCTTCACCAGCCGCCGGTAGCGCAGGTGGTCCCGCAGGCCCACATACAGCGCCATGAAGGGCAGGTACAAGGACGCTGCCAAAAGACCGAGCATCAGAACGATGGCGAAAATACCTGGGTGCCGATTATCGAAGAGCGGCGCGGACATGAAGAACAAGAAGGGCGCGCAAAGGGCCACCCATCCCAACCAGTTTCGCCAGCCCCGCACCCAGCGCCAAGCGGCGGCGAGCAGCACGGTCGTGCCAAGCAGGGCCGCGGTGGCCACGAGTTTGAGCATGGGGACCCCCCAGAGGCTGGCAGCCAACAAATCCGGGCCTGCTGGGACCCTCATTGCCATCAGGACGCTTCCACCGATCCAGAGCCCTGTGCAGCCAAGTATCCCCAGTAGGACCGCGCCCACCCGCGCTTCCCAGGAAGGCATGGTGCTGCTGGCCTCACCGTGCCTTCGATAGAGCCGGGCTTGTACGGTGTCCTTGAGTAATAGCCAAGCGAAAGCATTGACGAGGACGATGGCCGAAATGAAGAGGACCATGAGCGGGCCATAGAATTCCCAGAAACCGGCAGGCGTTGTGTGCCGATAGCTGTAGCACACCAGTTGATCCGCTCCGAGCCAGATCAGCATAGGGTTCAGGATCGCCAGCGCACCCGCAAGGGCCGTACCCAGGCCAAGGCCCTGCCGTCCGTCAGCAAAGCGGGCCAGTTCCCCGGCCAGGGTTTTTCGGTGTTCCAGGTCTTCCAGCAAGCTGTCGGATGTCATTTGGGGCTCCATGAAAACTAGTCTGTGTTACAAACTTGATTGTGTCAACACTTAATCTCCATGATTCAATTCCGGTCATGAAACTCCTCGATTTCCGCTCCGATACCGTCACCAAGCCATCCCCCGAAATGCGCGCCGCCATGGCGAATGCGGAGGTCGGGGATGACGTGTTGGAACGGGATCCCACCATGGATCGCCTCGAGCGCAGGGTGGCCGAACTGCTAGGCAAGGAGGCCGGGCTGTGGACCCCCACGGGCTGCATGGCCAACGGCATCGCCATGATGCTGCACCTGCGCCGCGGCGATCGCTTTCTGGCTTCCGCCCAGGCCCACGTGCTGGGCTCGGAACTGGGCACGGCGGCGTGGCTCGCGGGCGGCATGCCCGAGGCCCTTTCCTGGGATGGAAAACCCGGCCGCATCACCGGCGATCAAGTGCGCAAAGCCGCGGGTAGCAGCGGCCCCTACTACACGCTGCGCACCACGCTGCTCTGTCTGGAGAACACCCACAATTTCGCCGGGGGCACCTGTCTCAGCCTTCAGGACCATCAAGAGTTGACGAATGCGGCCCATGAAAAAAAGCTCGCGGTTCATCTGGATGGCGCACGACTGTGGCACGCGGCGGCTTTCTTGGGTGTATCGCTGCACGACTTGGCGGAAGGCGCTGATACCGTGAGCGTGTGTCTTAGTAAAGGCCTTGGCGCACCCATGGGATCCCTTTTGGCGAGCAGCAAGGACAAAATCGAAGAGGCCCGCCGCCTCCGCAAGATGCTGGGTGGCGGCGTGCGCCAGGGCGGCATCATGGCCGCTGCGGGATTGGTGGCGCTCGACTACCTGCCACGTATTCCAGAGGACCACTCCAAAGCGAGTGAGCTTGCCGAAGGCCTGCGCGCGTTGGGTTTCACGCTGGACACTCCTGAGACGAACATCCTGCTGGTGCCCGTGGCCTCCGTGCCCAAGGCTACTGAGCGGCTGCGGGAAGTGGGCGTCCTCGTCACAGCCGTGGGATCGTGTTTGCGCTTCATCACCCATCGCGATATCGCAGCCGGTGACGTAAAAGAGGCCCTGACCCGTGTGGCTCCTAAGGCTGAGGTGGTCCGGAACGCGGTCTAAGAAAATACACTGGGATCACCGGCCCGCAAAGACGCTCTGGCTCCGCAATTCGGCAACGAGCCCCGGCAACATCTGCGATAACTGGGCGATCTCGTCAGCGGTTGTATAGCGGCTGAGCGAGATACGGATCGTCCCCATCGCGAATTCCTTTGGCACGCCCATGGCCCGCAGCACATGGCTTTGTTCTTTTTGCCCCGTGGTGCAGGCGCTGCCGGTGGAGACGCAGATGCCACGTTCGCTGAGCTTCAGCAGCAGGGCCTCGCCTTCAATCCCTTTGAAACTTAGGAACGACGTGTTGAGAAGTCGGGGTGACCCGCCTCCATTGATGCGAACACCCGGAATGCCTGATTGCATGGCCGATTCAAACTGATCCCGCAACCCGCTGATGGCTGCCACTTGCGGAAGATGCTCCATCGCCAATTCACAGGCCTTGCCGAGCCCAACAAGGCCCGGCACATTTTCGGTTCCGCCACGCCGTCCACGCTCTTGGTGGCCCCCCAGCATGAAGGGTTTCAGGCGCAGCCCCCGCCGGATGAACAGTGCGCCCGTGCCTTTCGGTCCGTGAAATTTGTGGCCGCTGAAATTCAGCAGATCAATGGGCAGATGACCGAGATCCATTGCTTCTTTCCCGATGGCCTGGGTGGCATCCACGTGCAGCAGGGCGCCCTTCCCTTTCACTATTTTTGCTACTTCCTCCAGCGGAAACAGGACACCGCTTTCATTGTTGGCGGCCATAAGGGAAACCAGCGCCGTGTCGGGCCGAATGGAGGCTTCCAGCTCCGCCAGATCCAACCTCCCTTCGCCGTCCACACCCAACATCGTGATCTCAGCACCCTTCACCTTCAGCCATTCGCACACGGCCAGCACCGCTGGGTGTTCCACCGCGCTGATGATGAAATGCCGCTTCTTTGGGAAGGCTTCGAACACGCCACGGAATGCGTGGTTGATGCCTTCGGTGCCACCACTGTTGAAAAGGATCTCCGCCGGAGTACAACCCAGCATGGCCGCCACCTGATCCCGCGCTTGCACCACCGCGCCTTCGCTCAGGTGGCCCAGCACATGGCCTGAACCCGCGTTGCCATAGCTTTCCCGCAAAAAGGGCAGCATGGCGTCCAGCGCTTCAGGGGCAAGCCGCGTCGTAGCATTGTTGTCCAGGTAGATGATCATGGCTTCAGCATCAGGCGGAATGGCCGTCTTCGTCTATCCCAAGGACAATTGAGGATTCAGTCCTAGGAATCGAATACCTGTCCAGACTATTTCCCACTCTGACCACGAAATCGGTGACAAACCCATGATCCTTGGACCCACTAAGCGGCTCCGTGAACCCGCTCGGGCAGCCCTGGAACCCCTGGGATACCCCCGAATTACAATTGAGCACAAAATCACCGAAAATCTCGCAGGACCACCGCTACTCTATTAGGCTATGGGTTGGTCTCCAGGTGATGGAGCCCGAGCGATCCCACCCGGAGGAACCATTCATTGCGACTGAGAAGCAAAACCCCTGCCGCAGAACATCTATCCATCACTAGCAAGCCAATGATCATTTCCGCCATTTCCATGCTCGCCCTGGCGCTCGGTTGCCAACGGGAGGAGGCAACCCGCTACCGCATCCCCAAGGAAGCTGCGGCGCCAGCAGGCATGCCTTCAGCACCCACAGGGATGCCACCCCCCGGGATGGGCGCCCCCGGTGATGTGCCACCCCCGCCCCGACCCACGGGCCAAGGGGCCCTGAAATGGGCGCTTCCCAAAGGCTGGACTGAAGTGGAAGGCGGCAACATGCGCTTTGCCACGCTCAACCCTCCCATTCAAGGGAAGGTGGAGGCCTCCGTGGTCGTGCTACCCGGAGCCGCGGGCGGCGAACTCAGCAATGTCAATCGCTGGCGCGGTCAGATCGGACTTGGCCCCATAGATGAGAAAACCCTTGCCGCGGCCCGCAAGGCGGTCAAATCGAAGGCTGGCATGGTCTCCGTGTTCGACTTCACCAGTGAAGGCCAAACCAAGACCCGCATGGTGGTAGGCCTCATTTCCACCAGCGACGGAAACACCTGGTTCCTGAAGCTCGTGGGTGACGCCGCGCCCGTGGGGAAAGCCGAGCCGGACTTCATGCGTATCATCGGGAGCCTTCACCTTGACTAACAAATACCTCCTAAAGGCCTGGGACTTCCTTACGTCCTACCAGCTCACCATCGCCACCCTGGCGTTGCTTATGATCCTGGTGGTGCTCTGCACGCTGGCCCAGGTGCCGCTGGGCACTTACGAGGCCGTCAACGTGTACATGCGCAGCTTTTTCGTGTGGTGGGGACCCGAAGGGTCCACCTGGATCATTCCGATCTTCCCTGGCGGAACGCTCGTGGGCTTGGCACTGACCTTGAACTTGACCGCAGCCACCGTGAAACGCCTTCGGTTGATATGGGCCAAAGCGGGCCTTTGGCTTGTTCACTTGGGCCTGATCCTGTTGGTGTCGGGAGAGTTCGTATCCGCCGCATTGCAGGTGGACGACCGCATGGCCATCGAAGAAGGACAGACCGTCAACTTCGTGGAGAGCGCTCGTTCCATGGAACTCGCGATCGTGGACGTGACAGCCCCAACTTTCGATGATGTGTTCGCTGTTCCCGCAAGCCTGTTGGCGAAATCCAGCAGCGTGACCTTGCCGGGTAGCCCCATCACGCTGAATGTGAAGCACTTTTTCCCGAACGCCGAGCTGGTGGACCGGGGCCCCATGGATCCTCCATCCATCGCCACCATGGGCGTTGGCCCTAACGTCAGGATTCAGGAACGGGCCATCACTTCCAACGAAAACGAGATGAACAACACGTCTGTATTCATTGAACCCGTGGTGGCTGGTCGCAGCTATGGTGTATGGCTGGCGTCCATAGCCCTGAGTGCGCCTCAATCCTTCACCCACGAAGGCCATACCTACACGATGTCCATCCGCCCCACACGCCAATACCTGCCCTACGCTCTGACCCTGAAAAAATTCAGCCACGACAAGTACCCCGGGACCGAAATCCCAAAAAATTTCTCCAGCCTTGTGCAGATCTCCAATCCATCCAAAGGAGAGGCACGAGATGTCCTGATCTACATGAACCAGCCCCTGCGCTATGAGGGCCGGACCTTCTACCAGGCCAGTTTTGGCAAGGGCGACACCCTTACCATCTTGCAGGTTGTTAAAAACCCAGGCTGGCTGTTGCCCTATATTTCATGCGTCCTGGTGACCATTGGTCTCCTGGTGCACTTCGCCATCATGCTGCGCCGTTCGCTCAAACGACGGCAGGAGAAGTTGTCATGAAACTCACCAAACTCCTTCCCTGGACCGCAGGCGTCGTAGCTCTGGTCGCCGCTCTTTTCGCGGCCATGCCGCCGGGCAAAGTCAACGGGTTCGACATGAACGGATTCGGCCGACTGCCGGTCCTTGAATCGGGTCGTGTGAAGCCCCTGGATTCCCTGGCCAGGAACACCCTGCTTCTGATCCGCAGCCAGCAGAGCTTCCGATTCGAAGGTAAGACCATCAGCGCCGAGCAATGGGTCCTGGATCTGATGTTCCGGCCCGACGTGGCCGATCGC
>JANOLT010000437.1:0-3510 GCA_031419915.1 Holophagaceae bacterium | reverse complement strand
CATCCATCCTGTATCTCTGGCTGACAAAAGTATCGGCATGGTCGGTCGGACTCCTGGGGGGCGCCTCTGCGCCTGAATACCCGGCTTGGCCGCTGCGCATTCCTTCGGTCGTCAGCTCCATCCTGTTTCTTTATTTTTTTCGGAGGTGGGCCTCCCGCTTTCTTCAAAGTGACGTGGCGGGCCTCGCCATGCTGATTCTTTGTGCCACGCCGTTGTGGTTCTGGCAGTCGCAGGCCATTCAGGTGGATCTGCTATTTTCCGCGATGCTTGGTTGGAGCTGGCTCTGCTGGCTGGCTGGCTATCTATTGCTCCGGCATCCAGTTGATGGCTCTAAGGATGAGCATCAGAGCTGGTTCCGATGGTCCCATTTGTGGCTTGGCTTCGCATTTCTCGTGAAAGGACCGCTACCTCTTCTGCTTTCAGCACTGCTCCTATTTCTTTTTCTGGTGTGGCAAAAAGATTTGAAAGTATTGAAAGAAACAATGATGAATCTGGGCTTCGTCATCCTGCTGTTATTAGTGATTTCGAGCTTCATCTTTGGCTTGGTCGCGGTCCCGAATTTTCACTCTTTGATGCAGGGCTTTTCACAGGTTCAGCCCATCTGGATTTACGCGGAATACCTGGTGCGAGACCTGTTCCCGTGGGTGCTGCTGCTGCCCGCCCTCATTGTTTTCCTGAGGGGCAGTGGCGCCCACAAAGCGCCCATCGTACGTTTCTTGGTGATCGCGTTCCTGGTTCCTTTTTCAATCAGCATCTGGGGTGAGGGAACGCGGGGAACCGATCCGCTGGTGGCCTATCCGTTTCTGGCGCTGCTGCTGGCGGGGCTGCTCCAACCTGTCCATGTGGAAGGCGTCAGCGCCGCCCGCATTCGGCGAATCGGGGCCATCCTGGCGGCGGCACTTTGGCTGGCATCCTTGGCCTTTTTCGCGGTGAGCATGATTCGCCTGGGTGGTTCAGAACTTCAGTGCCTCGTCACGCCGATGCTTGGGTCTCTGCGCCTTTCCACGCTGGTGCTGGCCATGGGCGCGCTCTCGGTGAGCGTTCGTTGCGCCTTGGGCGAGGGTGAATTCCTGGTGCGCGAAACCGCTGCGACCGTTTACGTGGTGCTATTCATCATCGGCACCTGGGGTTTCCACGGTCTGGATGCCAAGATGCGGAATCGAATTCTTGTGAATGGCCAAAACGGGCTCCAAGTCGCAAAATAAAAATCAAGAGAGGTGAGCCATGTCCCCCAACTTCAAGGCCATTCCGTTGATCCTGGTCGGCGTTTTGCTCAACGCCCTGGCGCAAATTTGTCTTAAGAAGGGGCTCCAGGAGGCGGGTGGGCTACACGTTGAATTCGGTGCATTGGTCCGGGTGATGCTGCAGCCCTGGGTGCTGGTGGGCCTGGCCTGCTACGCCGTGAGCGTGGTGGTGTGGCTGGGTGCGCTTTCCTTGGTGGACGTGAACTACGCCTACCCCTTTCTTGCCCTTGGATTCATCGCCAACGCTCTGATGGCGCGGGCTTTCCTGGCCGAAGTGATCCCGCCCATGCGCTGGATCGCGCTTGCCGTCATCGTGGTGGGGGTGGGGTTGCAGGCCTGGAGCGGTAAGGGGAATTGAAGGATTATTGCCACATACAATTAATGTTCTTGTCAGATAAACTAGCTCCTTTACGGTGTGGAGCTTTCGTGAATCGTCTGGCAATCGCGACAACTCGGCTGCGAATATCTGCCATGGCGGTGCTCCTTGTGGGGGCAACCTTATCCGCTCAAACCACAGGCTCCCTGCGGGTGGTGGCCCGGGACGCGAATGGAAAGCCCGCGGTGGGCTCGCGCCTGAGCCTGAAATCCCTGGATCGCGGAGACACACGGGTCCTGGTAACCGATGCAGAGGGTGTGGCGGGAACTTCTGGCTTGATTCCTGGTCGCTACCGGCTCGATGGCAAAGAACTGCTCCTTCGCCCTGATGAACGGGTCTTCGTGACCGTGCGCATTGTGGACGCGCAGGCCTCCGTGGAGGTAGAGGCCTCCCCCTTGTTGGCGGAAACCAGCTCTGTGGGCGTGCAGACGCGATTCACTCAAGGCGAATTACAGAGCCTGCCCTTCGCCCCCCACCGCTTCGTGGAGCATAGCTATCTGGCGCCAGGCATCACGCCCAGCGGCAAGCCCGAGCCCGTGGTCTATGGCTCCATGCTGGACGCCAATGCCTTTCTGGTGGATGGCATGAGCACCAATCTCAGCTCCACGGGGCGTTTCGGCATGAACATGAGCACCGAGATCCTGGAGAGCCAGGTCATCACCACCGGTGGGCACAAAGCGGAAGTTGGCTTTGCGGCTGGAGCCGTGTTCAACCTGGTCACTCGAAGCGGCGGCAACGATTTCCACGGCGCCCTTTTCGCGAGCCGCATCAACCGCGGCAACAACGCAAGGCCTGAGGCCGGCAAGACAAACTCCCCCGCTGAACGGCCCACGGACGCATCGGAATTCGGATTTTCATTCAGCGGACCCCTTATCAAGGACAAACTGTTTTTCTTTGGTGCCTTCAACCGGCAATTGCTGGCCCAGGATTTTGAGAATGTGCAGCCCATCGGCACTTCGCCTCATCGGCGAACCCAGTCAGAAGACCGGAGCTACCGCTTTCTCAAACTCTCGTGGGTCATCAATGAAAATCATCGGATGGACCTGAGCTGGTTTGGCGATCCTGTCACTCAATTCAATTTCGATATGGCCGGGGACAGCTCCGTGAAGGATTTCCAGCAAGCCAACCGCACCCGGGGCGGCAACAGTTTTCTGGTGAAGCATGTGGGCTTGCTGGGTGGAAATCTCGCGTGGGAAAACACCATCGGTCTGCACCAGACGGCATTCCAATGGTCGCCAGCCACGCTCGAAGCCGGGCCTTTCAGGGGCCAACTGGACGCCGCTGGCGGCGAGTCATTCGGCCGCAGCCCAGAGGACCGCCTGGAGCGCGTGAAAAATCTGACAGTTAAGAGCGAATTCACGTGGTACTTCGGGGAGCATGTGGTCAAAGGCGGTCTTCAGGCTTTGAATTCGGAATTCACCCGCGTGTTCCTGCGACCATCCGGTGGCCTTTCCTATCTGGATCGCGCCGCGGGGGGTGCAGGCCCCAGCACCGGTGACATCGCCGCCATTCGCTCAGGGCTGATATCCAACAGCGGGACCGATTTCGGTTATGCCAATGCGGATAGCCTGGTGACCCCGAGCCCCGTATCGGGCCAGTTGGCGGGGGGCGTGGCGAGCTATCTCTACCGCCGCACCCTCAGTGATCTGAATGAGTATGGCAATCCGCTGAAATCCAAGACCGTCGGACTGTACGCGCAGGACGACTACCATCTCGACGCATCTTGGACTTTCAACCTGGGCCTTCGCGTGGACAAGGCCAGTGCGGATGGCGAGGATGGCCGGGAACTCTACAGTCAGACTCTTTTGAGCCCGCGTCTGGGCCTGTCCTGGAATCCAGACGGCCGCGGGCACACCCGCGTGTTCGTCTACTTCGGTCGTATCTTCAGTC
>JANOLT010000436.1:0-2494 GCA_031419915.1 Holophagaceae bacterium | reverse complement strand
CGTCCGCTGGTGGCGCTCAAACCACTGGGTTGCGTTGTATGGAAGAAATCCCTTCAGGATCCCTCCACCATCCAGGGGGCCCACCGGGATCAGATTGAAGATGGCCAGCACGAGATTGATGAGGATTAGCCTCCCAGCAAGAGACAGGAGAACCATTTGCAAAGGTGGG
This sequence comes from Holophagaceae bacterium, assembly GCA_031419915.1. GTDB lineage: Bacteria > Acidobacteriota > Holophagae > Holophagales > Holophagaceae > JANXPB01. The sequence continues at coordinate 2,325 of JANOLT010000436.1, read as the reverse complement.
ACAGTCGATTGAGCAAATGCTTTCGGTCCCTGCAGTCCCGCAAAGAAAAGGTCAAGGCGGTAGGTCGGGTCGGCGACTGAGAAGCGGAGAATAAGGGTGGTAACAAGCAAGAACAATATGAACAGCATCACATTAGACGCAGGCCCCGCAGCAGAGACGAGGGCCGCCCCGGTCCTCATGGTCACCTTGCGGGTGAACCGATTGGGATTGTAGGGCACTGGTTTTGCCCAACCGATGAGTGGAAATCCAGTCGTCATCCCGATCAAAGGGAAAAGCACCGTCCCGATGGGATCGATATGCACGAGGGGGTTGAGGGACATGCGACCCAGGCGGGCGGCGGTGTCATCCTCCAAAAGGTAGGCTGCTGTGGCGTGGCTCGCTTCGTGGACGCTCAGAGAAAATAAGAGCGCAACGTAGCTGATGAGCACTGTCTGGATCGATAACCCTTCGAACAATTCACTCTTTCAGCGCCTCTGAAGGCTCAAATTACAATGGTTTCATGAATGAGCTGGCCTTCGCGGAAACGGCTCCAGCGCAGCGGGCTGCAATCTATTGTGCGGTATTCACCATGGATGATCAGTTCCGCCAAGCAGATGCCGATGGTTGGTGATTCCATGGCGCCGTGGCCGCTGTAGCCCACCTGCAGCAACAGGCCGGGATGATTGGCATGCCATCCCACGATGGCGTTGTGGTCGGCGGAATTCGTGTCGTAAAGCCCACCCCATCCCGATTTTAGTTTGCATACGCTCGTGGACGGAATGCGTTCCTGCATGGGCTGATTCACTTCGTTCACGTAGTAGTCGGGCTCGAAGGTCGTATCAAAACTATCCCGCTCGTCGGGGCGCGCCTTGCCGATCATAAGGTTGCCGCTCTCGTACTTGAAGTAGATCCCCTGATCAATGATGGTGAGCGGGATATCGTGCCAGCGCGGATCTTCGTTGGGGTAGCCGGGGAAATCCGTGATGAACATCATGCGTTTCTGAGCGATCACTGGGGTAAGGTCTTCATCTGGCAGGCCGCTCTGCTTGAGCAGTTCATTGACCCATGACCCCGTGCAAAGCGCCACGATGCCGGCTTCGATCTTTTCTTCCACGCCGTTCGCATCTTTCACGGTGACGCCCGTAGCGCGAGCACCCTCGAAAATGACATTCAGCACTTCGGTGTTGAGCTGTATCCGCGGCTTCACCGCGTAATCGCCCATGGCCCGCTCGAAGTAGCCCACGGCCGCTTGGCTGGGATCAAAGCTCCCGCAATCCCGCCCGAACACGCCGCCCACGATGGGCTCGAAGCCCAGGTATTCCGCCACGTCCAGGTCCATGTGATCAATGCCACATTTCATCCCGGGAATCTTCGCCTCGATCTGCTCGGGGCTATAGAGATCGAAATTGACACCGTTTTTGGCCCAGATCTCGGCTGCTTTAGGGATCTTCTCCCAGGATTTGGCGTAGTACGTGAACAGGTAGCCGCAGGGCTGATAGCCGCAGGACACGCCCATCTCGCTTTGAAAGTTTTTCAATTGGGTTATGGCGTGGTTGCAAATTTTTTGGTTGATCTCAGAAGTCCAAAGATTCCGGAATCCCCCGGCGCTTAAGGCCGTGGCGCCTGAAGCGATCTTGTCGCCCCGATCCAGGACCAGGATGCTGCCGGTGAAGCCTTGCTTCAAAAGGTTGTAAACCAGGGAGCCTGAACCAATGCCTGCTCCCACCACCACCAGATCGAAACGGCGCACCCGCGCTCTCCTGTAAAGAACTAGCCTACCCGTTGAAGGGCTGTTCTCCAATTCTCAGAACCATTCAGGACAACTTGGGAATGCCGCGTTATCCTTGAGGGTTTGATACTGGAGCGACCCACATGATTCTCAAACCCAACGCCCCCGAAGCAGCCCACGCCGGAAAAACGATCCAGGGCTTCAACTACATCAATGGAAAGGAAGTCGAGGGCGTCGGCCACATCGAATCCCGCTCCGCCGTGGATGACCGCGATCTCGTGGGTGTCTTCCCCGACAGTGGCGAGCAGGACGTGGAAAACGCCGCCAAGGCGGCCGCGAAGGCCTTCAAGACCTGGTCCGCCATGCCTTCCCCGATCCGTGGCGCCGTCATCCAACGTATCGGGCAGATCCTTACCGAACAAAAGGACAAGCTGGCCCACGTCATCACCCGCGAGATCGGCAAGACCCCGCGTGAAGCCATGGGTGAAGTGCAGGAGGCCATTGACACCTGCACCTTCTTCACCTCTGAAGGCCTCCGCCTTTACGGGCAGACCGTGCCCTCCGAGATGGCCCACAAGGAGCTTTACACCTACCGCCGGCCCATTGGCGTGTGCGGC
>JANOLT010000435.1:0-1646 GCA_031419915.1 Holophagaceae bacterium | reverse complement strand
CACAGAAGGACCACTCCCATGACGAACTGGCATGATCATATTTCGGTAGATCCCAACGTTTGCCACGGACAGGCTTGCATCCGTGGCACCCGCATCCAAGTAGCCATTGTGCTGGATAATCTGGCGGCTGGCCTGGGTGTGGAGGAAATCACCTCCAGCTACCCGAGCTTGAAAGCCGAGGATATTCGTGCAGCGCTGGCCTATTCGGCGGAAATCGCACGAGAGCGTATCTACCCGTTTCCAGAAACAGCATGAGCACGGAGCATGAGCGGAGCGCTGCTATACGAAGCGGAACCCTGAATGGGTGCCGCACGCGATGTGCGACATGAAATTCAAGGTTGACGAAAACCTGCCTGTAGAAGCGGCGGAGAGACTACGAGAAGCTGGGCACGATGTAATGACCGTCCTCGATCAGGCGATGGGCGGAGCGCCTGACTCCGATCTGGCAAAAGTGTGCCGCGTAGAAGAGCGGGCCCTGCTTACTTTGGACCTCGATTTTTCCAGCATTCAGGCGTACCCGCCACAAGACTATCCGGGGATCGTTGTCCTCCGATTGATGCATCAGGACAAAGCCCATGTTCTGAAAACAATCGCCGCCGCAATCCCGATCTTGATGCAAGAACCTTTGCGCGGTCGACTCTGGATTATCGAGGAGCACCGAATCCGTATACGAGAATAAAATCCAGCGCGCCCCTCGACCCTAGCCCACCGCCCATCGCCCACAGCCCAGCAGGCACCCATGACCATCCATCCAGATATCAACCCCAACGACATCCATCCCCAAGGTCCGCTCCGGCCTGACCTGGCCGAGGACGAAGGCGAAATCTCCCTGGGCGAGATGCTCGCCAATCTGTGGGATGGGCGCTACATCATCCTGATCACCACGGCGCTGGGGCTGCTGCTGGGCAGTTATTACGTCTGGCGCAAAAGCCCCATCTACCAGGTGGACGCCATGTTGCAGATCGAGGACAAAAAGGGCAACAGCGGCGGCCCCATGATGGCGGCCCTGAGTGGCCTGATGGATCAGGCCCCCAAGTCCGCGGCCGAAATAGAAATCATCAAGAGCAACCTGGTGCTGGGGCGCACCGTGGAAACCCTTTCCCTGGATATCCAGGCCACCCCCGCCACCAACCGGCTTATTGGCGATGCCTTCGTACGCGGGCGCACCGATGCCCCCGAGCTGATCATCGAACGCTTCGAGCTGCCCAACTACCTGCGGGGAACCCCATTCAAGATCATCGCGCTTGAAAATAGCGCCTTCCGCTGGGAAGGGCCCAAAAACGAACCCCTGGCCACGGGCAAAGTGGGCGATGAAACCAAGGCCACCTATCAGGGCCAATCCCTGCTGCTTCAGGTGCGCCATCTCACCGGCAAACCCGGCCAGCGCTTCAACCTGTCCCGACAACCCCTCATCAAGGCCATCAAGGCCCTTCGCGAGGATTTGCGAATCGCCGAAAAAGGCAAGATGTCCAACATCCTGGGCCTCAGTTTTGAACATCGCAATCCCGGCCGTGGCGCCGAAATCCTGAACGAGATCGTAAGCCAGTACGTACGCCAAAACATCGAGCGCAAAGCCGAAGAAGCCTCCCAGACGTTGGCGTTTCTTCAGGAGCAACTGCCCCAGCAGCAGGCCAAGCTAGAAGCCA
>JANOLT010000434.1:0-1841 GCA_031419915.1 Holophagaceae bacterium | reverse complement strand
CTTCGAGATGGCCAGCCGGGCCGGAACGGGACTGGAACTGCGGCTGGACAAGATCCCTATGCGCGAAGAAGGCATGACGCCCTTCGAGCTGATGCTCTCGGAATCCCAGGAGCGCATGTTGTTGGTGGCGAGGCCCGGATGCGAGGAGAAGATCATCACCGTGCTCCACAAGTGGGGCCTCGATGCGGTGGTGGTGGGCGAAGTCACAGACAGCGGGCGATTCATCGGATCCTGGCATGGCGAAAAGGTCATTGATCTGCCCATTCAGCCCCTCTCCGACGCCGCGCCGAAATACGATCGCCCCCGCACACGCCCCGCCTACCTAGATGAAGTAAACGCAGCTCCCATGCCGGTTGACCTCAGCGCGGACGATGTAGAAAGGACGCTGCGAATCCTTCTCGCGCAACCAACGATCGCCTCCAAGCATTGGATCTTCGAACAGTACGACGGCACCGTGCGCGGTAATACGCTGCTACCCCAAGGCAGCGGTGATGCAGGCCTGATCCGCATCAAAGGAACAGACAAGGCCGTGGCCGTGAAGAGCGATTGCAACTCGCGCTACGCCTACCTCGATCCTTTCTGGGGCGCGGCCCATGCCGTGGCCGAAGCCTGCCGCAATCTTTCCTGCGTGGGCGCGGAACCCATCGGCCTCAGTGATTGCCTTAACTACGGCAATCCTGAGAAGCCGGAAAACATGTGGGCCTTCGAGCAGGGAACCTTGGGCATCCGCCAGGCTTGCCTGGCCTTGAATACACCCATCGTCAGCGGCAACGTGAGCCTCTACAACGACACCGAGGGCGTGAGCATTTTCCCCACACCCATGATCGCGGCGGTGGGCCTCATCGAGGACGTGGCGCTTCCCGTGGACGTGAACGCGCCGGACGCCACGGCGCTCACTCAAGTAGGAAACCGTTTCTGCGGTTCCGCTTTCCGCGCGCCCTTCGATGGAATTTTCTTGATGGGCGAAACCCGCGACGAGCTGGGCGGCAGCGAGTACCTGAAACTGCGCACCGGCAAGGTCTTCGGCCCCTGCCCGGAACTGCGTTTGGATGATGAATTCCGGCTCCAGGCCTGTGTCCGCGAAGGCATCCGCCTCGGCCTCATCCGCAGCGCCCACGACACCTCAGAGGGTGGACTACTCACAGCCATTCTCGAGTCCGCTTTTGGTGGCGAAATGGGTTGCCAGCTGATGCTCTCGAAGCACAATCTGCGCCTGGATAGTCTGCTCTTCGGCGAGACCGCCGGGCGCATCATCGTCAGCGTCAACGGTGAAGGCGAGAGCGCGCTCAAGGCCCTTTGCGAAACCCATCGTGTGCCCTTCGCAAAACTCGGCACCACCGGCGGCGCCCGCATCACCGTCGCCGTAGATGGCCAGCCCCTATTGGACGCGGATGCGGCGGAGCTGCGCGAGATCCACGCGAACGCCCTGGAGAAAGCGCTGGAAGCCTTATAGTCGGCTAGACCTGGGTGAGCGATCACCCAGGTCTACCCGACTATAAGTCTCACGGATAGGCGTGCCCATCCTTGAACCCCGGTTGCGGATCGGCGACTTCGGGCGCTTCGGCGATGGGCCAGCCATCCCTGAAGTAGGCCTCCTTGTATCGGATGTAGCGGGGCCAGATGCTCGCCACGAGCTGGCGCTGGTCCTCGCTTAGATCCTTTTTCACAACGGCCGGCCAGCCTGCCACGAGTGTGTGGGGCGGGGCCCGAAAGCCTTCGCGCACCAGCGAACCGGCGGCGACGAGACAGCCTTCCCCGATCACCGCGCCATCCATGATCGTTGTGCTCATGCCCACCAGCACACCCCTTTCAAGGGTGCAGCCGTGAAGCATCACGTTGTG
>JANOLT010000433.1:0-3806 GCA_031419915.1 Holophagaceae bacterium | reverse complement strand
GCCGGGTTTAACCACAAAGGCAAAAAAAAGTGGAACCACGAAGACGTAAAAACTGAAAATGTAAAAGCTGAACCACAAAGACACGAAGACACAAACCTAAAAAAACCCAATTCATTTTCTTCGTGTCTTTATGCCTTTGTGGTCCATGTTTTCGCTCTCTCCGTGCCTTCGTGGTTCTAGGCCTGCCTTTGTGGTGTTCCGCTGATAGACTCAATGGTTTGGCTCGGAGAGATTCATGAAAGTTCTCATTCTTGGTGTCAATGGGTTCATTGGTTCTCATTTGGTGGGGCGCATTTTGCGCGATACCAATTGGGAGGTGTACGGGTTGGATCTCGGCACCCACAAGGTCACGGAATATATGGGCCACGAGCGCTTTCACTTTGTGGAAGGCGATATCACCATCTCCAAGGAATGGATCGAGTACCACGTCAAGAAGTGCGACGTGGTGCTGCCCCTGGTCGCCATCGCCACGCCCAAAATCTATGTGCAGGATCCGCTGCGGGTTTTCGAACTGGATTTCGAGGAGAACCTGCGCATCGTGCGCCAATGCGTGAAGTACAAGAAGCGTGTGGTGTTCCCGAGCACCTCCGAGGTCTATGGCATGTGCCCGGACGCTGCCTTCGACGAGGAAACATCTCCCCTGGTGACCGGCCCCATCCCCATGCAGCGCTGGATCTATTCCACCAGCAAGCAGCTATTGGACCGCGTCATCTGGGCCTACGGCCAGCGGGATGGCCTGAAATTCACGTTGATCAGACCCTTCAACTGGATGGGCCCCAAGCTGGACAGCCTCAACACAGCGAAGGAAGGCAGCTCCCGGCTGGTGACCCAATTCGTGTGGAACCTGATCCAGGGCGAACCGTTGCAACTTGTGGATGGTGGCGCGCAACGCCGCTGTTTCATGGACGTGGAAGACGCCATGGACGGCCTGATGATGGTCCTGAAGAACGAGGGCGGGAAGGCCGATGGCCGCATCTTCAACATCGGCAATCCCAAGCTGGATCACAGCGTGCGGGAAGTGGCGGAGATGCTGCGGGAGCTGTGGCGGGTCCATCCCGAACGCATCAAGCGCAATATCCCGCTATCGGAATTGGTGGAAACCAGCAGTGGAAATTTCTACGGCAAGGGCTATCAGGATGTGCTCAACCGCACGCCAAGCATTCAGCGAATGAAGGATACCTTTGGCTTTGATCCCAAGGTCAGCATGAAGGAGGCCCTGGCCAAGAGCCTGGACTTCTTCCTGAAAGAATACGAAGCCATGGAGCAGGTCGAGGAAGAGTCCTGAGACCCGAGTCCTGGGTCCTGAGGAGACCTGGCGCGCCCTGCGGAGGCAACCTTCGGACCTCAAGACCCAGGACTCAGGACTCAGGACTAAAAAAATGACAAAACGCGATCGCGCCACCTACCTGTTGCTCTGGCTCATCCTTGGGCTGCTGCCGCTTTTCATGCGACCGCTTTGGGAACCTGATGAAGGCCGCTACGCGGAAATTCCCCGCGAGATGCTGGCATCGGGCGATTGGCTGACGCCAACCCTTAATGGCGTGCTCTATGTCGAGAAGCCGCCGCTTCAGTACTGGCTTTCCGCGATATCCATGAAGCTCTTTGGATTGAATGCGGTGGCGGCCCGGCTTCCCCTGGCGCTGGCCTCGCTGATTCTTTTCTGGTGCGCCTGGAGACTGGCGCGGCGACTGGGGGCCCGCGGACCCATTTGGGCCTTGATCATGACGGCCACGGTCCTGATCACGTTCGTATGCGGCCAGCTATTGACCCTGGATGCGCTCTTTTCCGCATTCCTGGTGTTGGCACTCACAACCGCGCTAGAGGCTGTTGCCGCGCGGTTCCGTGATGAGGCCTCGCTAGGTTGGACTCTGCTGACCTACATCGCTTTATCGGCAGCCGTGCTCACGAAGGGACCCGTCGCGCTGGTGCTGCTGGTGGGCATTCTGGGGCTTTCGTTGCCCTTTGCATGGCGAGATTCAAGGCTGCGAAAAGCAGTGCTGATAACCGGATTCAATCCCCTTGGTTGGTTGCTCTTCTTCACTCTGACGGTCCCCTGGTTCTACTTCGTCAACAAGGCCAATCCAGGGCACGCGCAGTTCTTTTTCATTCACGAGCACATCACGCGATTCCTCACCCATGAGCATGCACGGCAGGGCTCAGACAATCCTTTCCTGGACAAGCTCTACTTCCCGGGGATCCTGTTGGTGGGGATGCTTCCATGGCTCAGTCTGAGCGTGGTGGGACTCAAGCGAGGTCTGGCCTTCATACGTCGAAGCACAGGTCCCCAGGGCATTGAAGCTGCGTTGAACCGCTGGACGGTCGCGACGATGATGATGGCGTTCGCATGGCCCCTGTTTTTCTTCAGCGTGTCGGGCTCGAAGCTGGCGCCTTATATCCTGCCCGTGGTGGTGCCCTTGTTGGCCCTGGGTTGCACCTTCGAGGCGAAGGGCGAAGAATTCCGCAGCCTAAAGCGGATCGCCATTGAATTGTTTGTGCTCGGCAGCATCTTCCTGATCGGTGGATTCGCTTTCGCCAAGGATCTCAATGGGGGACAAGGCTGGGTGATGAGCCTGGGCGTCGTGTTTGGCTTGGTAGGGTTCTGGGCCATGAATCCCAAGCATCTCACCGCACCGCGCTGGATGGCGGCTTTGGGCGGTTGCATGTTCGTGTTGGTTTTCGTGGCGGATCACGTGGCCAGTGCGGGAAAGGATGTCGCCCCACTGGTCCATCGTGCCCCTTCAAATGCCCAGTGGATAAGCTTCGGCGTCTACTTCCAGGGCCTTCCGTTCCATACGCGCCAGCGCTGTGTGGTGGTGGCTGGAACGGGCGAATTGGGATTTGGCAAAAGGCAGTTGTCCAAGGCCGAGCAGGATCGCTGGTTCGAGGAGGACCCTTCGAAACTCGGTGCTATCGCCCAGCGCATGAGGTCGGAAGATCCATCAAAACCGGTGATGATCCTGGCCCATCGCGATGATTGGAGCAGATTGCCAGAAGTGGATCGCGCGGCCTGGCAGGAGCTGGAACGCAGCCCCCGCACAGTGTTGGCGCGACTAAAGTAGGAACCAATGGCCCTGCTAATTATCCTTTGAAGGCTTTTTTTACGCCCTTGCCCACTTCCTTGGCACCTTTGGCGACGCCTTGACCTGCTGTTTTCCCGCCTTTCCCAACGGCTATTCCGGAGTCCTTTCCAGTCTTGCCGATGGCCTTGCCGACTTTCTTCCCCGCCTTGCCGATGTCTTTTCCGGCCTCCTTGAAATCCGATTTTATCTGTCCATTGGTGCCCCGGGCCATGCAGGGCAGCACAGTGAGTAGCGAGCAGATAGTGTAGATCATGAAGTTACGCATGAGCACTCCCTTCTCCTATAGAGTATGCGCTTTGCCAAGCGAGGGTGCCGGGGGACACTGGGGAATGGATGAATTCGATGAGTTTTCTGAGCACCGCGAAGCGCGGATGCCGGGGCAGCGATTGGGGGAGTGGGTGCGGGAAAATCGCATCGTCATCCTCTACGGAGTGTTGCTCATCGCCGTGATGTTCAGCCGGGGTTTGTGGGGGCCAGATGAACGGCGGATATCAGAACTGACCCATGACCTTCTTACTCGGGGGAGCTGGTATCCCCAGGAATCAGGTGGCCCATCCATCCTGTATCTCTGGCTGACAAAAGCCTCGGCATGGTCGGCCGGACTTCTGGGGAGCGGACCGGGGCCGGAATATCCGGCTTGGCCGCTGCGCATTCCTTCGGTCGTCAGCTCCATCCTGTTTCTGTATTTTTTTCGGAGGTGGGCCTCCCGCTTTCTTCAAAGTGACG
>JANOLT010000432.1:0-4579 GCA_031419915.1 Holophagaceae bacterium | reverse complement strand
GGTCTCGCGCAGGTTGAAAAGATTTTCCAGCGTGTGCTGGCTGCGGTCCTCCACCAGGATCTTTTCTGGCTGGATGCCTTGCTTGAGCAACCGTTCCCGGCCGACCTCCGCCTCGCTGAAGTTCGCCCTCCCGGTGAGCCCTCCCGCAATCACGATTCGAGGGGCCATGCCTTCACGCAGGAGTCGCGCGGCATGATCCAGCCGGGCCTCGAAGACCTGCGTGGGGCGGTCGTTCTGCAATCGCCTGCCCAACACCAGGATCACGTCCGAGGGCGCAAATTCATTCCCACCCGCGGCCCTGAGCACCTGACGAAGGTGCCAGAGCACGGGTGCGCCCAGCAGCAGCCCACCGCCAAGCAGCGCCAGCCCGAAGGTAATGAAGCCCCCTGGTCCGAGCATCTGCCAGAAACTGGCGCGTGGAGGCGCGGTGTAGATCGGTGTCGGTCCTCCGTCGGTCATGATCATTCGCCCAAGGTAAAAACCGATTGTCGCCCGGTTCCCATCTTTCCTCAGCCGAAAATCCTTGGACACAGCGCGGCCGAGTCAAACGGCTAAGGCTGGTTGGTACTTTGGAAAAATTTTAAGCCAGGATGAAGGGGATCAAAGAGGATGAAGCCCAAAAAATTGGGTTTGCTTTCATCCCATGCATCTCCTTCATCCAGGCTTAATTTTTTCTTTTCCCATTTATCCCGGCAGTCTCCAACCAGGTCGCACCATGGTTCCTGTACTTTCTGAGAAATTATCGGCCCTGCGCCTGTTTAAACCAGCGCGCGCTTCTCGGCTTTTTTGCGATCGGCTTCATCCAGGACCCGCTTGCGCATGCGGATGAAGTTGGGGGTGACTTCCACCAGCTCGTCGTTCTGGATGTACTCCATGGCCTGCTCCAGGGTGTGCTCCTTGGGCGGGGTCAGGCGGGTGGCTTCGTCCGCGCCGGAGGAGCGCATGTTCGAAAGTTTCTTGCCCTTGGCCACGTTCACCACCAGGTCGTTCTCCCGGGAATTCTCGCCCACGATCATGCCCTCGTAGCACTTGGTGCCGGGGTGCAGGAAGATGATGCCGCGATCTTCCAGATTCATCAGCGCGAAACCCACCGTCTCGCAGGTTTCCATGCTGATGAGCACGCCGTTCTTGCGGCCCGGCAGCTCGCCCTTGTAGGGGCCGTAGTGGCTGAAGATGCTGTTGATGATGCCTTCGCCACGGGTGTCCGTCATGAACTCCGAGCGGTAGCCGATGAGGCCGCGGGAAGGGATCTTGAAGTGCAGGCGGACGCGGCCCAGCTCCTGCCCCATGTCCTGCATCTCGGCTTTGCGCATGCCGAGCTTCTCCATGGCCACGCCCATGTAGGCTTCGGGCACGTCCACGCTCAGATCCTCGTAGGGTTCCAGCTTTTCGCCCTGCTCGTTGGTGTGGAGGATGACCTCGGGGCGGCTCACGCAGAGCTCGAAACCCTCGCGGCGCATGGACTCGATGAGCACGCTCAAATGCAGTTCACCGCGACCGCTGACCTTGAAAGAATCGGGTGTCTCGGTGTCCTCGACCCTGAGCGCCACGTTGTGTTGAAGCTCTTTCGTGAGCCGCTCACGAATGCGCCGCGACTGCACGTGCTTTCCATCCTGCCCCGCAAAGGGACCGTTGTTCACCATGAACATCATGGAAATGGTGGGCTCGTCAATGTCCACGTAGGTGAGCGCCATAGGGGATTCCGCCGAGGCGATGGTTTCGCCCACGCGGATATCTGGGATACCTGCGATGGCAACGATTTCCCCGGTGCCAGCTTCGGTCTGGGGCACACGAGTCAGGCCCTCAAAGCCGTAGAGCTGGGTGATCTTGTGGTTCTGGACGGAGCCGTCCCGCTTCACCAACGCGACATTCTCGCCCACCTTGATGCGACCGTTGAAGATGCGCCCGATGCCGATCTGGCCCACGAAATCGTTGTAGTCCATCAAGGTCACGAGCATCTGAAGCGGCGCTTCAGGATCGCCACTGGGGGGCGGGCAGTATTTCGAGATGGTATCGAAGAGCGGGTCCAGAGTCTCGCTGTCGTCATTCACGTCCATCATCGCGTAGCCCAACTTGGCGCTTGCGAAGACCGTGGGAAAATCCAGCTGCGCATCCGTGGCGCCCAGCTCCATGAACAGCTCGAAGACCGCGTCCTGAGCGAAGTGGGGCCGTGCGCCGGGGCGATCCACTTTGTTGATGACGACGATGGGTTTGAGGCCTTGCGCCAAGGCCTTGCGCGTTACGAACTTGGTCTGGGGCATGGGGCCGTCAAAGGCATCCACCACCAGCAGTACCGAATCCACCATGGAGAGCACACGCTCGACCTCGCCACCGAAATCCGCGTGGCCCGGCGTGTCCACGATGTTGAAGCGATGGCCAGCCCAGTGGATGGAGGTGGTCTTGGCCAAAATGGTGATGCCGCGCTCCCGCTCCTGATCGTTGCTGTCCATGGCGCGTTCCTGGACCTTCTGGTTGTCCCGGAACATATGGGCGCCCTTGAACATGGCGTCCACCAAGGTGGTCTTTCCATGGTCCACGTGGGCAATAATGGCGATGTTACGGATTTTTTCAAGGGGAGTCATGGGCATCCAGTAAACGGTGTGCCCTTCAAGGGCATTGAGGGTAATGGTGCAAATACGGCCCACCCCTGAAGCCCCAGCGGGATGGCATCAAGGCGGCCGAACCTTTGATTTTACCAGCCTTCATGAGATTCCTTTAGTGAAGATTTCGCATCTATCCCCTTTCGACAGCGGTGGAGTAGGATGATTTCACTTCATCCACACGTTCCTGGGAGATCTCCCATGCAAATTAACGAACTTCTTACAGCCGTGTGCGAGCTAGGTGCCTCCGACTTGCATTTGAAAGTGGGCAACCACCCGGTGGCCCGCATCAAGGGCCGTCTCATACCCATGACGCAGTTCAAGCGACTGGTGCAGGAAGACACCATCGCCATGGCCTACAGCATCATGGCGAGCGACAAGCAGAAGTCGAAATTCAAGGAGAACCTTGATCTTGATCTGGCGTATTCGGTGCCGGCTCTCGGGCGATTCCGCTGCAACGTCTTCAACCAGCGCGGCACCGTGGGATTGGTACTCCGCGTGATCCCGCGGCGCATCTACTCCATCGAGGATCTGATGCTGCCAAAAATCCTGGCCAAGATCTGCGAAGAGCAGCGCGGCATGGTGTTGGTCACGGGCACCACCGGTTCTGGAAAATCCACGACGCTCGCGGCCATGATTGACCTCATCAACGCCACGCGAATCGAGCATGTGCTCACCATCGAGGACCCCATCGAGTATCTCCACCGGGACAATCAGAGCATCGTCAACCAGCGCGAGGTCGGAGCCGACTGCACGAGCTTTTCCGCAGCGCTTCGTTCAGCGCTCCGCCAGGATCCCGATGTGATTCTCGTGGGCGAAATGCGTGACCTGGAAACCATCGAAACAGCCCTTCACGCAGCCGAGACGGGCCACCTGGTTTTCTCAACGCTCCATACCTTGGATGCCACGGAAACAATCAACCGCATCATTTCTGTGTTTCCGCCGCACCACCAGAAGCAGGTGCGGCTGCAAATGTCGGCGGTGCTGAAGGCGGTCATCAGCCAGCGCTTGGTGCCCCGTTCCGATGGCCAGGGCCGTGTGCCAGCCATCGAGGTGCTCATCACCACAGAAACCGTTCGCGCCTGCATCGAAGACAAGGACAAGACCAAGCAGCTGCGCGATGTCATCGCCGCGGGCACCTCACAATACGGCATGCAAACTTTTGACCAGAGTCTTTACTTCCTCCTGAAGCAGGATCTCATCACCGAGGAAGAAGCCCTCAAGCGCGCCACCAACGTGGGCGAGTTCAAATTGAAGCTCGAAGGCGTCTCCTCTGCTGCCGACGGGGCCAGGGTGAACATGGAAAACCAGATGACCATCAGTCAGGGCGCTGGACGGGAATCCGGTGGCAAGGCGCCGCAAGCAGCTCCAGACCCCACTCTGGCACCGAAAAGCCCCACCCCGCCTGTGCCCCCTCCGCATTCGAATGTTAAAATCGGACTCGGTCGGTAGAAACGATGGTAGAAATGGAATATTGATCCACAACGAGGTTTCCATGATCAAGCTCGATATTGCCAACGCGCTGATGCAGGCACATCCCTGCTCTCGGTCCACCGCCCTGCAGGCCGTGGACCTTCTGACTGAGCGCATGAAGCAGGCCCTGCTGGACGGAGATCGCATTGAGATCCGCGGCTTCGGCGTCTTCGAGCCCCGCCCCCGCAAGCGCGGCATGGGCCGCAACATCAAGACCGGCGATAGCGTCGCCATTCCCAAAGGCAAGAGCATCCGCTTCAAGCCCGGGAAGGACTTGCGCGCGATCGAGGTCAAATAACAGGCTCGAGGTGACGAGGGGCGCGCCTAGGGCGCGCTAGAAGATGCGGCCGGAGGCCGCCACCTCATTGAACCCGGATTTTGCGATTGCGCGATTCCCTTGGCTTCAGGCTTCGGACTTCAGGCTTCAGGTTCGCATCACTCAGCGTACGAACCGATGCATATCGATTTTTGGCCTGAAGCCTGTAGCCTGAGGCCTGAAGCCAGTT
>JANOLT010000431.1:0-7759 GCA_031419915.1 Holophagaceae bacterium | reverse complement strand
TGAACGACGGGTTAGGTGGGCCAGGGAAACTTTAGTGCATTGGGATTTTTTCATTTTTTGGCCGAATACGTAGGACAGCCACTCCAGGTTGTTCGTAAGTGGGAGGGCCAACAAGTGTGGAGCAACGTATCTCGATCTATTGATTCTTAATCGGTGTGAATCTGCGTTCATCTGCGGCTTCTTTTATCTTTTTGAGCGCAACTTGGTATCAGGACTCAGGACTCAGGACTCAGGACTTGGCACCCCAGCCTTACTCCCCCTTCACAGTCTCCCTTGGCTTTCCCTTGACGGGCCGATGGAGTGTTCGCATTCCTTCGGGCGTGGGGGGGAGTGTGGTGATATCCAGGGGGCTGATGTGCTCGCTGAGAATTTTCCATGCCCTGGCCTGCCGGGGAAGCCGCTCGGGCTGCATGACTTCCCAGCCCTGGGCGTAGCCCACGAAGGGCGGCATGATGAGCGCGAAACCCGTGTAGAGAAATGCAGGATGGCGGTGCCAGATGGCTTGGCCGTCAACGGTGTCCATGGGTGTGGCGAAAAGGGGATGAACGCCGCCATTGATCCAGAACCCATCGGGCGGGTCATGGCGCGGATAGACGAAAATGCGGCGGCGGTGCATGAGCGTATAAGGCCCCACACGATAGGTCTCAGCGGGCTGCACGCCCGTGCCTTCCATGGCCGGACCCCAGGCCCGCTCGGGATGGCTCACGACCTGGATCACTTCACGGCCCTGCTTGGCGATCTTGCGGAAGGTGCTGCGCAACTCCTCGGCCTCTTCCCCTTCCAGGGTTCCCTGATTGGGCTTCACGTCGCCCAGCAGCGCCACGCGCCTGGGTTGCAGGTCATCGAGCAGCGCGAAGAGGCGCTCCCAAACGTCCTGCTGACCACTGAGAGGCATGGCATCCGGGCGCTTGCGGCGCGCGGCGCCAAGGCCCAGAAAAAAATCTGAGAGGACCAAAGTCCCCTGGCGGGGCAGCCAGATGGCGCGGCGGCTATCAAGGTGAACATCGTCGGAAAGCTGAATCTGCATGGGTTTGGGAAGCACTCGGTAGCCGGTATGGCGCAATCCCCCATTGGAACACGAGGCCACGGATCTGTCCCGGCCAAAGCCCTCGTGATACGATGGATCACTTTTTCGTGAGGTCCCATGCGTATCCCGGCCCAGATTTTTTCTGTTCTGGCGCTCAGTCTTGCAGCCCAAACCGCGCAGCTTCCGGTGAACGCATCGAAGACCAACGAAAGCTTTTTTCGCAAGCTCGATACCCTGCCCACGCCCAATGTCTACCGTGCCGCCAGTGGCGCCCCTGGACACAAGTACTGGCAACAGCGCGTGGACTACAAAATCAAGGTCACCCTGGATGACGCTGCGCAGAAGATCAGCGGCAGCCAAGAGGTCACCTATCACAACGATTCGCCGGACGAGCTGCGCTACCTCTGGTTCCAGTTGGACCAGAACATCCAAAAGGCCGGGAGCGTGGGCCGTAACAGCCGCAGTGCCTCGGACCTGGGCGCTCTGGCGGGGGACACGGGCAAAGGATTGCCTTTTCCATACTTCGATTCCATTTCGAAAAGGGATCGCGCCGATGGCTACCACATCCATTTTGTGAAAGATGCCAACGGTACACCGCTGCGCCAAACCATCAACGACACGATGCTGCGCGTGGACCTTTCACAACCACTCAAGGCTGGTGAATCCGTGAAACTCACCATGGGTTGGGACTACACCCTGAACAACTTCAAGCTGGGGCGAGGACGCAGCGGATACGAGCAACTGGAGGACGGTGCGCGGCTCTACAACATCGCCCAGTGGCAGCCCAGGGCCGCAGCCTACACCGACGACTCGGGTTGGCAGTTGGAGCAGTTCCTGGGCCAGGGTGAATACACGCTGGAGTTCGGAGACTGGGACGTGGAGATCACGGTGCCCCACGACTTTGTGATGCTGGCCACCGGCGAGCTGCAAAATCCCAATGATGTACTCACCCCGTCTCAGCGAGATCGCTTGGACAGAGCTCGACTCAGCGACAAACCTCTCTTCATCGCAACCCCCGAAGAAGCCGGAAAGCCTGAATCCAGGCCATCCGGGAGCGATGATCTGACATGGCGCTTCAAGGCCATGAACGTGCGCGACTTCGCATGGAACGCCTGCAAGCGTCTGATCTGGGATGCCCAAGGCGTGAAGATCAACGACCGCGTGGTCATCGCGCAGAGCGGCTACACCAAGGAGGGAATGCCCCTCTGGGACAAGTACAGCACCGCTGCCGTGGCGCACACACTCAAGGTCTATGGGCGCTACACCTTCGACTACCCCTACCCCGTAGCGGCCAGTTGCATGGGTCTGGGCGGGGGCGGTGGCATGGAATATCCGATGATCTGCTTCAACGGCCCGCGCCCTGAAAAGGACGGCACCTACAGCCAGAGGACGAAGCTGGGACTGGTGGGCGTGATCATCCACGAAGTGGGCCACAACTTCTTCCCCATGATCGTGAATACCGATGAACGGCAATGGTCCTGGATGGACGAAGGCTTCAACACTTTCCTGCAGCATCTGACCGAGCGCGAGTGGGACCCGGCCTTCCCGGGCGCCACGGACCTGCCCCGCCGCATCGTGGACTACCTGAAATTCCCCGACGCGACGCCCATCATGACCCAGAGCGAAGCCGTGCGGCACTTTCACTTCAACGCCTACGCCAAGCCCGCGACGGGTCTGGATATGCTCCGCGAAACACTGATGGGTCGCGAACTTTTTGATTTTGCATTCAAGGAATACGCCCGGCGCTGGAAGTTCAAGCGACCCCAGCCCGCGGATTTTTTCCGCACCATGGGCGATGCCTCTGGAATGGACCTGGACTGGTTCTGGCGTGGCTGGTTCTACACAACGCTGGCCCCGGATCTCGCGGTTGAAAATGTGGAAGCCTTCCAGATTTCGGACTTGGATCCCGTCAAGCAAAAGCAGCGGCTGAAGGAAGAGGACACCAAAAAAGACGCCAACTTCTCACGGATCCACGACAAGGAAACCATCCCCGAAGGTGGCGAAGAAAAACGCCTGGGGCTTCAGGATTTCTACAGCATCTATAGCAAGGGCGGCTACGATCCCTATGCGGTGAACGCCAGCGATCAGCAAAAGTTGGAGGCCCTGCTGAAAGGCCTCAAGCCCGAGGAACGCGAGGCACTGAATTTCAAACAGACCCTCTACCGCATTTCCTTCCGCAACATCGGCAAGTTCCCGATGCCCATTCTGGTCCAGCTCAGCTATGCCGATGGGAGCAACGAGATACTGCGAATTCCGGTCCAGGCCTGGCTACAAAACGAAGAACGCTTTGCGAAGCTGATCATCACGGATAAGCAGTTGGTGTCAGTGGAACTTGATCCGCTCAAGGAGATCCCGGATGTGGACCCAAGCAACAACACCTTCCCGCGCCGCATCGGGACACCGCAGCCTCTCAACCTCATCAAAAATCCACCCAATCCTCCCAACCCCATGCAGCAGCGGGCAGTGGAGTCCAAGAAACTCGCCACCGAAAAAGGTGGGACCAAAAAGGGCGACAAGTAGGTATTGCCAGGGAGAAGCATGCAGCGATTCTTGCGAGGGGCATTTCTGGTCGCCGTTGGCATGGCTCCGGTGGTGCTCTCGGCCCATGTCTTCCCCATCAGTTACGGAACGCTTACGCTGGCCCAAGGCATCGCGCAATTGCGTCTGCGCATTTCCGTACACAACCTGCACCCGGCGTTGGAGGCCTTCACGGGCGGCCACATGGAAATGAAGGATGAAGGCTACGAATTGAGACTTCTGGATGCCTACTTCAAAGGGCGGCTGGAACTGGTGTCGCCCAAGGGCAAGGCGACGCGTTTCAGGATCGTGAAGCAGGAGATCGGCATCGAAGAGATCGTGTTCACGCTGGATGCGCCAATCAAAGAGCCAAAGGGCTGGAGGCTGCGAAATGCCGTGCTCTTTGAACAGAGCCAGAACCAAAAGAATTACCTCACGGTCGAACAAGGCGGACAGCGTTCGGGCCTTATCTTTGATGCGCAGCATCCGCTGTTGCCCTTGAGCCCGCCATGACTCCATGGATGCAGGTACTGGCGGGAATGGGTGCGGGACTCGCTGGGGGAGTGCTTTCGGGGCTCTTCGGGATCGGGGGCGGAATCGTGTTGGTGCCCCTGCTGGCGCTGGCGCTGGGCCTGGATCAGCACCGGGCCCAGGGCGTGACGCTTTCGGTGATGCTGCTGCCCATCGGACTTCCGGCGGTGCTGCACTATCGCCGCAGCGGCGTTCGGATTCTGTGGACGCTGGTGGGCATCCTTATTTTCGGATTCCTGTTCGGCATTCTGGCGGGAAGCGAGCTAGCGAACGCCATTCCTGAGCGGCCCATGCGCTGGGGCTTCGTTCTCTTCCTGCTCCTGGTGGCGCTGCGGATGATCACGCAGAAGAGTGGTGGCCAAGGCCGTGCTGGGGCTATGGACCGCCCCACCGCGGACTATTGGATTCCGGGCCTCGTCATTGGATTCGCCGGCGGCATGGCATCAGGCCTGCTCGGCATCGGCGGCGGCATCATCATGATTCCGCTGGTGGCGTGGTGGCTCGGGTTTTCGCAAACCGAAGCCCAGGTCACGAGCCTTGCGGTGATGTTGCCGCCCATCGGTCTTCCGGGCGTGCTGGTCTACGCCCAGGCCCAGTCTGGTTTCCCCTGGGCGCTCATGGGCGGTGTGGGTCTGGGTTTTGCGATAGGGGCCTATCTGGGTGCAAGGGGCGCCACACGCATGAAGGGCGCCCATCTGCGCCAAGCCTTCGCGGGCCTGGTGGTGATGACAGCGGTGCTGCTGGCGGTCAAGCAGTAGGCCGCTCGCAAGGTTTGAGCCCGGACCCTGCATTTGGACCGGATGAAACTGGCTTCAGGCTTCAGGCTACGAATCACTTCGCATTGGTTTGTACTTTTGGTGGTGCGAACCTGAAGCCTGAAGCCTGAAGTTCGAAGCCTGAAGCCAACGGGACCGTGCAATCACAAAATCCGGGTTGAGAGCTGACACCCCGGCCAAGTTTCCTTGAATCGTGCGATCGGCTACCTTGTCCCCATGATCCCAACGACCCGCCCACCGATTCGAAGCATCTTCAACCTGACTGTGTTCGTAGCGGCTCTCGGCTACTTCGTGGACATGTTCGATCTCTTGCTGTTTCCCATCGTGCGCCAGTCGAGCCTGACGGCGCTTGGCATTCCGCCGGGCGAAGCGCAGATCACCGTGGGGGCTTTCCTGCTCAACGCCCAGATGGCGGGCATGTTGCTGGGTGGCATTTTCTGGGGCGTGCTGGGGGATCGCAAGGGCCGACTCTCCACACTCTTCGGCAGCATCGCGCTGTATTCAGTGGCGAATATCGCCAACGCCTTCGTGACAGACATTCCCAGCTATGCCTTCTGGCGTTTCATGGCGGGGCTGGGCCTTGCGGGCGAGCTGGGTGCGGCCGTGACGCTGGTATCCGAAATCCTGCCCAAAGAATTGCGGGGCTACGGTACCGCGGTGGTGGCGTCGGTGGGTGTCTTTGGCACCGTGACCGCGGCCTTGGTGGGGCGTTATCTGACCTGGCAACACGCCTACCTGGTGGGCGGTTGTCTCGGCCTTCTGCTGCTTTGCTTGCGGATGGGCATGCGCGAAAGCCTGATGTTCAAGAAAACCGAAAGTGCC
This sequence comes from Holophagaceae bacterium, assembly GCA_031419915.1. Taxonomy (GTDB): domain Bacteria; phylum Acidobacteriota; class Holophagae; order Holophagales; family Holophagaceae; genus JANXPB01. Next base: position 2,086 of record JANOLT010000431.1, on the reverse strand, counting down.
GAAGGCGCAATGGTGAAACGCGGAGATTTCTTCAGCCTATTCACGGCCTGGAGCCGCTTCGGGCGATACCTGCGGTGCATCCTCATCGGCCTGCCTTTGTGGTTCATCATGGGGATCCTGATCTTCTTCTTGCCGGAATTCGGACCCAGCCTGCGCGTCGTCGGGAAGCTTGACCCTGCCGTGGCCATAGCCTGCTGTTACAGCGGTGTCACGGTGGGCAGTCTCGCCTCGGGCTTCCTGAGCCAAGCCTGGGGTAGCCGCACCAAAGTGGTGGGCATCTTCATGACCGCGGCCTTTGTTGGCGTGGCGGTGTTTCTCCTGGGCCGCGGATTCAGCGCTTTCTGGATGTACGTGCTGACCGCCTGCATGGGTCTGGCCGCAGGTTACTGGGCGGTCTACGTGACCATCGCCGCGGAGCAGTTCGGCACCAATCTGCGGGCCACCGTCGCCACCACAGTGCCCAATTTTCTTCGGGGCTCGGTGGTGCTCATCACCAGTGGTTTTCTGCTGTTGAAAGGCCCGCTTGGTCTGCTGGGCGCGGCCTGGGTCGTGGGGCTCGCCTGCTTTGCCCTGGCGGCGGTCAGCCTCGCCGGTCTGGAGGATACCCATGGCCGGGATCTGGATTTCATGGAGAAGGAATAGCGTATGAATGCGGTGGAAGCCCCACAACTACCGCCGGACAGGGCCGGGTAGATGTCCGTACTGAATTTTGGCGCGGTGATGGGGCTTGGAAGGGGACAAGTCGTGCCCGGCGGTGGCGCAGTCCCCCCGCCACGGCTCAAACCTCCACCCCCGCATCCCGCCAGCAGGGCGGTGAGCAGAAAGATGGAACGAGGTGGGCGCATGGATGGACCCTTTTAGCCCCCGAAAGGTTTAGGGGCCATGGTGGATCTCGATGGTGATGTGGGCCAGTTCTTCGTGCTGGGCGAGACAACCCCGGATGGCCTCTGTGGTGATTGTCCTGTCCTGGGAGACCACGGTGACGATGCATGCGAATTGTTGCTTCCCGACGCGCCAGACATGCAGGTCCACGATCCGGGTGGATGCACCCCATTCCGGATGTTCCTCGATGGCCTGACGAACCTCGGCGACCACGGGATGGTCCATTTCGCAGTCCAAAAGGATCCGGGTGGTATTCCGAATGAGTCCCCAAGCCCAGACTGCGACCAGGATCGCGCCCACGATACCCATCACGGGGTCAAGCCAGGACCAGCCCAAAGCCATGCCCCCTGCCAGGGCCGCGATGGCGAGGACGGAGGTCGCCGCATCGGCGATCACGTGGAGGTAGGCGGAGCGGAGGTTCAGATCATGGTGCCCGTGATGCCCGTGGTGTCCATGGCCGTGTTGGTGGTCGTCGTGAGCACGCCCAAGGATAAACGCGCAAAGGATGTTGACCCCCAGTCCCACCACAGCCACCACGATGGCTTCGGCGTAGTGGATGGGTCTGGGTGCCAGGATTCGTTCCAGGGACGCGAACACCATCCACGCGGCGATCCCCAGCAGGAACAACGCACTGGTGAAGCCGCCCAGGATTTCGATCTTCCAGGTCCCGAATGCAAACCGGGAATCCTTGGCATGGCGTCGCGCCATCGCGTAGGCGAAGGCACTCAGCCCGATGGCCAGAGCATGGGAGCTCATGTGCCAGCCGTCGGCCAGGAGTGCCATGGAGTTGAACCACCATCCCGCGAAAATCTCCACGACCATCATCAAGGCCGTGATCACCACGACGAGTCGTGTCCCGCGCTCTCCCGCCACGTTTCCCCGATCGAAGATGTGGTCGTGCGGCCAAGGCTGCTTTTTCATGGGATCCATCCAAACACCTCTCGATCGAACGGGTTGCCTTGCGTGAATTATTGGTATTTCCACAAAACCGATTGATGATCGGTTTTCTAGGCTACACTCTCTTTTGGACTTCTGCTTGTGGTGTCGATGCGACCTGCTCCTTCCCTAAATCTTGGCGACCTGGAGATGCAAGTGCTGGAACAGCTCTGGGCCCTTGGGACCGGAGATGTTCGATCCGTGCATCAGGCCATCGAATCCAGCCGAGATATCCACTCCAACACGGTCCAGTCGGCTATGGAACGCC
>JANOLT010000430.1:0-1512 GCA_031419915.1 Holophagaceae bacterium | reverse complement strand
TCTGCTGGGTCTGCGCGACGTAGCTGCTGAATCGGTCATAGTCCTTCTCCGCCGCCATGCGAAGCAATGCGATCTGCTGTTGCGAGAGGGGAGGAACGTCCGTGTCCTTGAACAGGCCGCCGTTGAAGCGCAGCACTTTTCGCCAGCCCCAATGGCCGCCTGAATCCATCACCTTCCACCAGCCTTGGAGGAATTCGTGAGCCTCTTCTGGGTCTTGTTCCAGGCGCCGTAGACCTTCGGAGAATGGCTTGCCGGGCAGCAGGCCGATGTCTTCGGCAAAGCAGGTGAACACGCAGCGCATGAGGAAGTGCGCCACTTCATCCTTGCCGCGGGTCGTGCTCTGCAGCTCCTTGGCGAGTTTGCCCAATTCTTGGGCGATGCCGCGCGTGACCTGGGCCCGCAGGCGGCTGGTGTCCAGCGCTTTCGGGTTCGTCCAGATGGTGCGGAAATAGGTTTGGATTTCAGGATCTTCCAGCTCATCGAGCATGATGATGCGCCGTGCGCCGAAACCGCCGTAGCCGCCTCCCGCCTTGGGATCGTAGCGGTTCCAGATGTGGAAGCTGTGGCCGATGTCGCACACGATGAGGAAGGGCGGAGGCGGCCCCTGAAAGCCCAGAGCTTGTGCGTATCTGATGCCCTGGATGAAGGCAAGCTCGAGTTTGGCGTCGTAGGTGGCGTTGACGCGGTAGCCCGGCGTGCGTGGTTCTTCTACCAGGCCGGGCAATCCAGGGGCGTGAACCATGAGTTTCTTGGCCTTGCCCCCGCCGCTCGTGCCACCGCCGCCAGCCCCGCTCTGCGATCGCAACTTATCTGTCGTCCGCTTGGCTTCCAGGATGAAGCAATCGGCCTTGTAGAGATCCATATAGTTCTTGGTGAACTTTCCATCAGGGTTGTAGTTCGGCACCTGCTTTTCGAAGCAGTAGCCGCTGGAGGCGCCGGTGGGTTCCGGGAGCGGGAGCCCCAGCACCTGGATCAGTTCATGCAGGAAAAGCTGCATGTTCCCGCGTTCGGGGCCATCCGCGGCCTGCCAGCGGGTAATGAAGGTTCGGATGTTTGGGGGCATGGGTTCATCTTATCGGGTGAGCGCGCTCTGGGTGGTGGGAGAAAACACCCGCAGAGATCACAGAGAAAGCAGAGGTACGCAGAGAAAGAACTCTGTGCACCTCTACACCCTCCCTGTCCCTCTGCGATTGCTCTTCACTTGAACGGAAAACTCCCCTTGGATCGCCATTTCGCCCTTTCGGACGGAAAGATCCGCAAGATGTGGGCGGCGAGTCCTATTCCGGTGACAATGGGATTTTCCGATCATCCGTCCCCTGCTTTTCCAATTTCGAGGCCCCCGACCGCATGCTGCCCTGGCTTCTTTACCCTTTCCGCGAGATCATCCCTGGTATTTCAGTCTTTCGCTATATCACTTTCCGTGCGGCCATGGCCGCGGCCTTCGCCTTTGTTCTGTCACTGATGCTCGGGCCCTTCGTGATTCGCACGTTGCGCCGCCTGAACATGGGCCAG
>JANOLT010000429.1:0-2284 GCA_031419915.1 Holophagaceae bacterium | reverse complement strand
GCCGCGAATGATGCGGGAAATCTCTTCCGCGCGAATGTCCATGAAAGCCTCCGAACGACTGGATTAATGCAACTTGATGTAAATGGAATCAAACAGAAAGCAGCTGGGTCTTCAACTGGTGTAACTGGCCCTGAATGGATGCGTCGAGCACCGTTGAGCCCACCTGCACCTTCAATCCCCCGATAAGCTCGGGATCCTGCTTTTGGATCAGGCGGATGCTCTTGCCCGTGCGGCGACCCAAGGTGGATGTGAGCTGCTTGGCCTGTTGGGCGCTCAAGGGCACCGCCGACACGACCGTGGCTTCCATCACGCCGGCTTTCTGATCCACCAACGCATTGAAGGCCCGTTCGATTTCGAAGATCAAGCCCAAGCGTCCGCCCTCCGTGACCACTTTGAAAAAATTTCCTAGTGTCGTGGAGATGCCGGCCTGGCGCATCACAGCGTCGAACACATAAGCTTTTTGTGTGGGCAGCACCAAGGGATTGGCGATGAGCCGCTGGAGATCGGCGTTACCGCGCACCAGTGCGACCACTTCACTCAGCTCGTGCTGAAGGACGACAAGATCGCCATGCAGATCCCCGATTTCCACCAGGGCCTTGGCGTAGCGATTGGCGACGAGGCGATTGCTCACTGGATGCCCCCGGTTTGGCTGATCTGGCCGATCTGGCTGATCTGGCTGATCTGCTCAATGGCGCGATCCATGGTGGATGACGCAGTGACACCCTGAAGCTGGGCCTTCAATTTCTTGGCGGCGCCTTCGGTGGCCAGCCCTGCGACAAGGGCTCGCAGCTCGGCCTCGGCGGCCTTGTGCTGGTTTTCGATATCGGTCTTGGTCTGCGCGATGATCGCCGCCGCTTCGATTCGGGCGCCTTCAAGGATGCGCTGCTTCTCGGCTTCGGAATCCACTTCGGCTTTCTGAAGAATGCCGCCGAGTTCCGCCTGAAGCCCGGCCATCTTGGCTTCCAGTTCCTTGATTTGCGCTTCGCCCTCGGCCTTATCTTTCTCGGCCTGGGAAAGCCGGTCTTCCAGCTCCTTGGCTCGGGCCTTGAACGCCGAACTCAGCGCACCCTTGGTGAGGAAGATCAACCCGCCCACGAAGATCAAAAAATTGATGACCTTAAGGGCAAACTGCGCGCCATCCCCCAGCACCATGCCAAACAGTTTGATGGGCGGGCCGTGGTGTTCGCCTTCATGAGCGGCTGCGCCTTGTTCATGGGCATTGCGATCAGGGGCCAGACCGTGTTGCTCTTTTTCTTGGGCTTGATGAGATTGTCCCACGGCAGCAGAAGCCGCATGTTCCTGGGCCAGCAGAGCACTGGGAGCGAGCGCCAATATCAAGATCATGGCGCCAGCGGTAACAGAGAAGAGGAGACGGAATCGCTTCATTGATGTCCCTCAGGCTTGTTTTAAAAGGTGCTGGGCCATGGATTCCGCAAGGGCATCCACCTGAGACATCAATTCGATTGATGCGGTCGCCGCCTGGGATTTCAGCTGAGCCAGGGACTCGCCGCGCTGGACCTGGGCCTGGGCGCGGGTCTGATCCAGGAGCGCCTGCTTTTCTTTCGATGCCGCTTCAGCCAGAGCCTTGCGATGGCTGAAGGCCTGATTCCGCAGGTCGCGCAGCTTGGATTGATAATCAGCCTGACGCCGCTCGATCATCGCCATCGCGAGCGCCTTGGCTTCGGCGCCGGCGTTCATGTCCTTCTCCCGCTGATCCATGACAGCAACCAAGGGCTTGAAGAAAGTTGCCTTCAGAAAAAAGTATAGAATCGTCACGAGCAGCATCACGACGACCAGTTCCCTCCAATTGATCTGCATGGGGGCTGGAAGGCTCTCGATGAAGCCCTTGGGCTCGCCTCCTAGCAACCCGAAACTCGCCGCCTGCCATACGATCACAGCTTCCCCCTGAGAGACTATCGAACCCCAAGGTGGCCTTCCTTTAGGAACGCCGCCTGGAATTCACGCGAGAATGAATAGACCCACGCCCCCGCGCATACAGACCTATGAATCTACCAGCAGACTCGCCAGTGCTCAATTGAAGGTTTTGAGCTTGACGCCTCAAGCCTCCAATGCAAACATTTGGATTCGGCGATACGGGCGATTAGCTCAGCCGGTAGAGCAGCTGCTTTACACGCAGCATGTCGGCGGTTCGAGTCCGTCATCGCCCACCAGCAATGGTGAAGCACCACAAAAGGGGTTGTAGCTCAGTCGGTTAGAGTGCCAGCCTGTCACGCTGGAAGTCGCGGGTTCGAGCCCCGTCAGCCCCGCCAAAAAAAAAGCGCCC
>JANOLT010000428.1:0-8200 GCA_031419915.1 Holophagaceae bacterium | reverse complement strand
CGATCGGCCTTGGGCGTTCCCGCCAGCGCCTTCAGGTAGGGCGTGTCGGGGTTCCAAGCCTTCAGTGTGATGGTGCCCTTGGGTTCGGGCTCTGCATCGGGCTTGTCGCTTTCCTTCTTGGATTTGGCGCTATCGCTTAGGCGGTCGAGGCTCACGTTGGCGCCTGATTGTGCCTCGGACCTGTCCATCGTGGCCTGCGCGGCCACTACCTCCACCGAGGTCGAAACGGAAGGCCTGGGCGCCTCAGCACGGCGCGCAGCCTGGCGCTGTTGTGGCGAAGGCGGGGGTGGTGCTCCGCCCACGACATTCCCAACCACTCCACCCGCCGCGCCCTGAACATCTTTCATTTCGCGCGTTTTCTGAACCGGGGGCAGGGGTTTGAATTCAGTCTCCCACCAGGTCTGGCGCTCCTTGAACTGGTTCAACAGGGATTCCAGATGCCTTTGTTCGGCTTCCTTTTTCCCGCGCTCTTCGTCACGCACCTGGCGGAAATAGTCAGCCTGCATCTCGACGGGCGGAACGATATGGAATTGCACATAGTCGGAAAGCGCGTCCAGCACGATGAGCGAGGTGTTGGGCGTGACAAGGGAGAAAGCCTGGCCCAACTGAAGAATGGATGCGTGATGAAGCTCGGGCTCCAGCATCAATTGCTGGAGTTTTTTCTGTGCCCAAAGCCTCGCCACAGGCGCTGCGGTGCTCTCATCGCCGCCCACCGTGACGACGCGGGTGAACCGTTCGTCCTTGCCGTAGCCGAAGTGCAGGGTGATGCGCGCACGGTCTTTCGAGAGCTTGCCCGCGATGCCGAAGGAACCGCGCACCAGCGCACCGGCACTGGGATACAGCTCTTGCACCGCGCCCGGCTCATAGGTGGCGCGGAGGAACGCCAGGGCCTGGGTCTTCAATGATTCCGCGCCCTGTTCGGCGGTCTGGGCCGAAAGATTCAGGTATTCGCCACCCGTTGATTCCGCGAGAAAGCGCAAGCGGTCGTGCTGGGCCGTGAGCGCCGTATTGATGGCCAGCACCGGGCAAGGGGGCAGTTTTGGAGTCGCGGGGCCGAAAGTGTTGACGCCATCGCTGAAGAGCAAGGCTTCGTCACATCGCGCATTGCTCAAATCCAGCGCGCCAAAAGCGGTTCCGCCATCCAGGGGGGCGCCTTCGATGGATTCCCGCAGCGCCTTCCAGTCACCATTTTTTACTGTGAAGGATCGCGGAGTTTCGGGCACGTTCCGAAAGATCACTAAATCCACCGAGCAGGTGCCGATGCGCTTGAAGTAGCGACCCAGCAACTCCAGTTCCTTGCTCCGGTCGCGGTTGGAGGCCGAAGCCGAGGCATCCCAGGCGATCAGCAGTTTCTTCGGCGCGGGCCGTGGTTCCCGGGGTGCGCGGGGCATCAAACTTAAATAGAAATACCGTTCATCTCCCAGCCGCTGGACAAAGGATCCACTGGCTTCGGGGCTCTTTGGAACAAGCAGAACCAAGGCCGCGTCTGGCTTGAAATGCTCGCGGGTGGCCTCGGCCTTGAAACTGCGCTGCCAGGGTTTCAGCTCGAAGTTCTGAAGCGGGCTCGAAGCGAAGCGCGGCGCCTCGGTCTGTTCGAGCACTTCCACGGCCAAGCTGAAGCGGCCGATGGGCTGATCGAAACCCATGGGCAGCGTGTAGTTCAGGGCATCGCCATCCTTCCGCGATACGAAGGGCAGCTCCTGCTCGTAGGCGATGACCACGCGCTTGGTGCCGTTCGCAGGAATGGGATAGATACGAGCCTTGAAACTGTTGCCAGCCACCATCTCCAAGAGCCCCGGATCCACACCCCGGCGCACGATGCTTTCGAAGACCTGGCGCCCCTTGGCTTTTTCAACAACCACGCCTTCACGCAATACGCCGTTCACATCCATGGCGAAGCGCGACACCGTCTGGCCCTCACCCAGCGGGAAAAGCAATTCCCCTTCCAGCAAACGGTTTTGCGGGTTGTAGATCGTCATGTCCCAGGTGGTGGTGGCCATCGCCCCCACGACCTGCACATCAATCTTGAGGGCCTGGATCTGAGCCGGAGTTTTTCGGCCACCCTCGCTGGGGATATAGATCGCGGGGCGAGGCGGCTGAGCCGTGGTGAGCTGTGCCTGCGGTTGCACAAGCCGTGAATGCTGCGGAGTCACAATCTGGTGGGGAGCGAGCAGGGTGAAGGCTAGAAAGCTGGAAGTGAGAAGAGCGCGCATCAACACGGGAACTCCTTGAGTGATGGATTTTCTTTGAAAGGCAGCCAGGCGTGGCCTGGCTCCGGTGAGGGTCTGAAGGATTGGACAAACCTAGCCCCGGAGAAGTTCCCCGCTGATGGAAATAGCTGGAATCGTCCGGGACGGAACCTTCAGCCCTTTGTGAGCCTGGTCATGATGCGTTCTCGCACTTGATCAGGCACCAGTTCCTTCAATTCGCCACCCATGCTGCCGATCTCGCGCACCAGCCTTGAACTCACGGCGGAATATTTTTCCTTGGGCATGAGAAAGATCGTTTCAAGATCCGGCGCCAGTTTGCGGTTCACGAGAGCCATCTGAAATTCGTATTCAAAATCGCTGAAGGCCCGAACGCCACGGATGATGCAATCCGCGTTTTGATGCCTAGCGAAGTCCACCAGGAGCCCATGGAAGCTGGTGACTTCAACATTGGAGAAGGGCGCCACCAAATCCTTGAGCATCTCCACACGCTCTTCCACCGAGAAGGCCGATGTCTTGGCGGGGTTGTGCAGCACCGCCACGATCAAGCGGTCCACCAATTTCCCCGCCCGCTGGATAATATCCGCGTGGCCAAGGGTCACGGGATCGAAAGAGCCGGGATAGATGGCCGTGCGCACGGATACTCCGAGGGTTTTGCCTAGAGTATCCGAATAACGGGTGAGACCGAAGTAAGCTATTCCCATGTCCCAGCCACGCCTTTCCATCGGCCTTCTCTTCGGCGGCGAAAGCCCCGAGCACGAAGTCTCCATCGTTACGGGGCGGAGCATCGCGCAGCATTTGGATCCGGCGCGCTTCGAGGTGAGGCCCTGCGGCATCGCGCGCAATGGCGTATGGGTGCTGAAGGGCGATCCCTTCGCGCGGCTGGGGGCAAACGAAATTCCGGAACGCGGCAAGCATCCTTTCCTGCCCTTGGAAAAGGGCGCCGAGGACACACCTCTGCCTGATCTTTTTTTCAACGCGCTGCATGGAGCCGGGGGCGAAGACGGCCAGATCCAGGGCTACCTGGAGCTGTTGCACAGGCCCTACACAGGCGCGGGTCTGCTGGCCATGGCGGCGGGCATGGACAAATGGATCACCAAGCGATTGTGGGAATCTGAAGGCCTGCCGGTGGTGCCTTACGTGGGCCTGACTGAGGAACGCTGGAAACGGGATCGCGCCACGTGCCTTTCGGAATCCCTGGCCTTTGGTCTGCCTCTTTTCATCAAGCCGGTGAATCTCGGCAGCAGCATCGGCGTTGAAAAAGTGAAACGGGCGGAGGATCTTCCGGCGGCGTTGGACCGAGCCTTCACCTACGACCGCCGGGTGCTGGTGGAACAGGGCCTTGATGTGCGGGAAATCGAAGTGGCGGTGCTGGGTGGTGACGAACCCTTCGTGTCCGGTCCCGGCGAGGTGCTGGTGGCCGACGAGTTCTACACCTTCGAGGACAAGTACATCGCGGGCCGCAGCACCACCAAGATTCCCGCCGAAATCCCCGAAGAGTTGAGCGACCTCATCCGCAAGCTGGCGGGCCGCGCTTTTGGCGCGTCCGATGGCTACGGCATGGCGCGGGTGGACTTTTTCCTAGAACGCCTGACTGGTCGGGTGTTTCTCAACGAGCTGAATTTCATCCCCGGCTTCACGAGCATTTCCATGTATCCCAAAATGATGGCCGCCAGCGGCATCCCCTACGAAGAGCTGCTCACACGCCTGATCGATCTGGCCCTGGCCCGCCACGCGCAGATGAAGGCCAAAGATAAGGGATTCAAGAGCGGGACTTCCTGGTACGCGTGATTGTGGGCTATGAGCTATGAGCTATGAGCCAAGAGTTTGGATCGGCAGGTTTTTCAGCTCGTGGCTCATGGCTGTTAGCACATAGCTTCATGGGAATCTTCCCCCCCTCCGTGCCACACTTATTCCATGCATCAGCGCACCTGGCTTTCCCTGATCTCGCTGCCCCTGGTGGCCACTTTCACCTATCCGCTCGTTCGGCAGACGCCCAGCAAACCTGCGGCGGAAGCGCGCGCGCAGGATCCGCTGGCGGGGCTGGCGGACATCCAGGATGTGCTTGGCCTGGTGAGGGACAACTACGTGGATCGCCCGGATATGGAGAAGGTCATTTCCGGTGGCATCCAGGCAGTCCTGGAGCGGGCCCATCCGTTGAATGCCTACCTGACACCGGAGGATTTGCGTCTGCCGGATCCAGGTCCGGCGGACATCGGCATCCGGTTGGTGAAGCGCAGCATCTACGGCCAAGTGGTGGCGGTAAGGCCCGGCGGCCCCGGCGATAAGGCTGGTCTTCAGGTGGGAGATGTGGTCCGCAAGATTGATCATGAATCCGTGGGGCCGCTCAGCGCCTGGGCCTTGGAGCGCAGCCTTCGCGGTGTTGCTGGTACTTCGTTGAGCCTGCTGCGATATGACTCCACCGAAGCCAAGCTCAAGACAATCAGCATCACGCGCGAAGTGCCCAGGGCAGCCCAGATCACGTTGAAGAAAAGTGACAAAGCTCTTATGGTTTCCATCCCGAATCTCATGCCGGGCCGCACGGCTGAATTGAAAACAATGCTCGCTACCCTGGACCGCAAACTGCCGTTGATACTGGATCTGCGGCAGTGCTCGGAGGGTGATCTGAACGAGGCGGCCTTGGTGGCGGGACTTTTCGCGGCGGGCGGGACTTTCGTGACCATCCAGGAGCACGGTCAGAAGGATCGCATCGTGGAATTCAAGACTGCGGGCGAGGCCCCGTTCGCCAAGGTCATCTTGCTCCTTGGCCCCAGCACATTAGGCCCCGCCGAGGCACTGGCTTCGGCCCTCAAGAAGGCGGGCGATCCCACTTTCGGTGAACGGACACCGGGCCTTGGCGTGGAGCGAACGCGCCTGCTGTTGAGGCAGGGCGGGGCCGTGGAACTGGTGACCAAGCGCTGGATCGGTGCCGGCGGCGAAAAGCTGGACCGCAGCGGCATCATTCCCGATTACATTCTGAAGGGACTGAAGCCCGACGAGGATCCGATTCCCAAGATCCTGGCGGGCTTGAGCGAGAAGCCCACACCCAAGGACGAAAGCCAGAACGCCGCCTGACATGGTCCGACGGAAAGGCACTAGCCCATCAACTCCAGTCTTGCTGGGCTTGGGCGCATTCATGCTGCTCGTCGGCCTGGGACTTGGCCTGCTACTGAGCCAGACCAGCTGCGAGCGAAAACAAAAACCTACGCCGCCAAAAGTGGAGCCGGAGAAGAGATCAAAACCTGAGCCCAAGCATCCACCAAGAGCTGTTGAGCCCGTAAAGCCAGTGACAGGAAGGCAGGAACCGGAATCTGGTTTGCCCAAATTTGCGCTGGTGGTGGACGACCTTGGCTACGCCGCGCCGGAGTTGGTGATGCGACTTTGCGCCCAACCCATTGCCTTCAGCGTGGCGGTGCTGCCCTATCAGGAATTCACCAAGGAGAGCGCCAACATCGCCTTTGAGAAGGGCAAGGAAGTGATGTTGCACCTACCCATGGAGCCCGTCGGTTATCCCAATGCGAATCCCGGCCCCGATGCGGTGATGTTCGATCTGTCTGAGAAAGAAATCCGCGAGCGGGTTCGCAAAGCGCTGGATGACATCCCCCATCACACCGGCGTCAACAATCATATGGGCAGCCGCATCACGCCCGATAGGCCGCGCATGACCTGGGTGCTCCAGGAGATCAAGGCCCGGCATAATTTCTTTGTGGATAGCCGCACCGAAAAGGACAGCGTGGCCTTTGATGTGGCGAAAGAGCTTGGTGTCCATTCAGTGCAGCGCAAAGTTTTTCTGGATGACGACAAGGATTTCGCCGCGATGGAAAAGCAATGGAACCGGGCTTTGGCGATCGCCAAAAAAGAAGGCGAAGTCCTGGTCATCGCCCACATCTACCCCGAGACCGTAGAAGCTCTGGAAAAGCTGGTGCCGCGCACCAAGGGCGAGGTTCGATTCGTGAAGGCAGGAGAGCTGGCGAAATAAGCGTGATCAGGATTTCTGTTTTTTGCTGATGTGGATGATCTTGTCAACCTCGGCGTGGACGATGCTGTTTGCGTCTGCCAACTCCACGCGGTAGGTGCGGTCCAGCTTGGGCTCCGTCTCCAGGCCATTTTTGATCTCGTCCAGCTCGGCGTCATCGAGCTTGAACGTCGCGGTGAGCGTACTGCGACCGGGCTTGCGAAACCGGATCGTGGCGGCCTTGTCCCACACCACGTAGCCAGGACCCAGGCATTTGATGAGCATGAGCATATAGATCGGGTCCACCGCTGCGTAGAGACTTCCGCCAAAGATGCTCCCCACATAGTTTTGTGTGCGCAGCGAGAGCCGCAGCTTCACCCGCACTTCCTTCCAATCCCCGGCAATGTACGTGATGCGCGCGCCGGAACCGCGATAGCAGGGCCAGAGATTCATGGTCCAGCGGAAGTATCTCGTTCGCCAGGATTCGCTCACCACAAAGTCTCCAAGGAACTTCGTGGTTAAAAACGCACGGTGATGTTTTCACCTTTATGTTTGTAGACGGTGTCTATGAAGCGCACCAAACCTGATTCGTAGGTCAGGACTAGTGAGCTTGTGCGGGTGCCGTGGCCGAAGAACTGCACGCCTTTGAGCAAGTTCCCGGAAGTCACACCGCATGCGGCGAAGACGATGTGCTTGCCCGGCGCGAGATCTTCGGTCATGTAGATGCGATTGAAATCCACGCCCATCTTTTCCGCGTTTTCCCGGGATGCGGTATTGGTGTCAACCACCAGCCGCGCCTGAATCTCGCCGTTAAGGCACTTCAGCGCTGCGGCGGAGATCACGCCTTCGGGCGCGCCGCCGATGCCCATGACCGCGTGGATCCCCGTGCCGCTCACCGCCGCGCTGATGGCGGCACTGAGATCACCGTCGCCGATGAGCTGGATGCGTGCGCCCGCCGCGCGGATGTCAGCGATAAGCTGCTCGTGCCGGGGTCGGTCCAGCACCGTCACGGTGAGATCACTTATCTTGCGATCCAGTGCTTTGGCGATGGCCTCCAGGTTATCTATCACTGGCGCATCAAGGTGAACTTTGCCCTTGGAGGCGGGGCCGACCACGAGCTTTTGCATGTAGAGATCGGGCGCGTGGAGCAGGCCACCCTTTTCAGAGGCCGCGAGCACGGCGATCGCGTTGGGTGCGCCGGTCGCGCAGTGATTGGTGCCTTCCAGCGGATCCACCGCGATGTCCACCGCCGGATGCCCTTCGCCCATGCCCACCTTATCTCCGATGAACAGCATGGGGGCTTCGTCCCGCTCGCCATCGCCGATGACGATGCTGCCGTCCATGCGCACGGATTGCATGGTGTGGCGCATGGCCTCCACCGCCAGTTTGTCCGAGTACTTGCGGCGACCGTGCCCGATGCTGCGGGCGCAGGCGATGGCTGCTTCTTCCACCACGCGAAGGAATTCAAGACTGAGTGTTTGTTCCATGGTTTTCTCCTGGGCTGTGGGCTCTAGGCTCTGGGCTGTGGGTTCAAAATCGAGCGCGCCTTTGGCGCGTCCTTCATTCATATAGCCTACCGCCTACACCAGCCGCCGCACGCTGTCGCGAATCCACTCAAGGAACGGCTCACTGCCTTCCTGCACAGGCAGCATCAATATTTCCGGCACTTCGTAGGTGTGCAGATCCGTGATGACTTCGGAGACTTTCGGAAAGAGTTCCACCGTGGTCTTGATGATCAGCATGACTTCTTCATCAAGATGGGTCTCACCCTTGAAGTGGTAGTAGCTCTTCACGTTCGGCAGGATGCTCACGCAAGCGGCGAAGCCCTGATCCACCAATGCCGCCGCGATGGTAAGGGCGGCTTCTTCGCTTCCGCAGGTTGTGATGATGGTGCAAGCGTCTGTCATGGTGGGCGACTCCGCGCGGTCAAGCGAGTCTTCAAGTGTGCCATGGGAATGTCATGGAACGAAGGGTACGTGTGGCGAGGTATGAGGAGGCGAGGTATGAGGTTATGAGGTATGAGCTATGAGCTATGAGG
>JANOLT010000427.1:0-8237 GCA_031419915.1 Holophagaceae bacterium | reverse complement strand
CCTTCCCGAAGAGCTGCTCAAAGCCCACCTACCAACCTTGGGTCTGCCTTAACGCCTCGTACAGCCCGATGGCGGCGGCTTGGGCCAGGTTCAGGCTGCGATGGAAATCCCCGATCATGGGGATGCGGATAAGGGCATCGGAGTGGGCTTGGAGGAGCGCTTCGGGAAGGCCTTTGCTCTCGCGGCCAAAGACCAGGCCATCGCCTTCCTGAAACTTTATGTCGGTGTGTTTTCGAGTGGCTTTGGTGCTGAATAACCAGAGCCGCATATCGGGATGGGCGGCCAGGAAAGCATCCCAATCTTGGTGGTGAGTGGGGTTCAGATGTTCCCAATAGTCAAGCCCCGCGCGGCGCAAGTAGTAGTCGCTGGTCTCGAAACCAAGGGGGTGGATGAGATGCAGCTTCGCATTGTTGGAAACGCAAAGGCGACCGATGCTGCCGGTGTTTTGCGGAATCTCAGGCTGGTGCAAAATGATGTTGAACAAGGAGCCCCTGATGAACGGAAATCTGAAAAGTGATTGTCTGTTTTGCCGGATCGCGCGGAAGGAAATTCCCTCAGGCGTAGTGTACGAGGACGATGAGCTTCTGGCCTTCAAAGACATCTCGCCCCAGGCGCCGGTTCACTTGCTCATCATCCCCAAGGCGCACTGTGAAGGGTTCAATGATCTGACACCAGAAGTCGAGAAAGCCGCCGCGCGAATCCCTGCGGTGGCCGCGAAGCTTGCGAAAGAATTCGGGATCGCCACCAGCGGTTATCGGCTTCTAGCCAACTGTGGTGCGGATGCGGGTCAGACGGTCTTCCACCTGCACTTTCATCTGCTGGGCGGAAAAGCGCTGGGGGGGAAACTGTGTCTGTGATGCTTTGAGCCATCAGCCATGGGCTATCAGCTCAAAGCTCAAAGCTCAAAGTTCAAAGTTCAAAGTTCATAGCTCATGGCCCTCACCTCATCGGTAGCTTCACGGTGAAGGTGGAGCCTTTTCCCAGCTCGCTTTGCAGGCTGACTTCACCGCCCATGAGCAGGGCCAGGTGCTTGACAATGGCGAGGCCCAGGCCTGTGCCGGGGACGCCGCGGGTGGAGGGTGCGCGATAGAACCGCTCGAAGATTCGCTTGGCGTCGCTGTCGGCAATGCCGGGCCCCGAATCCTGCACGATCCAGAGGAGCCAAGGTTCGCGGCTTTGAATCCGCAGGATCACTTCAGAACCCTCGGGACTGAACTTGATGGCGTTGGAAAGCAGGTTTTCCAATAGCTGGTGCAGCCTTAAGGGATCGGCCTCCATGACCTTGTGCTCAAGGCCTGGCTCCATCTCTGCTTTCAATGTGATGCGCCGCGGTTCCGCCTGATGGCGTACCTCTTCAAGCAATTGCGGTAAAAAGACACCGATCTGAATGGAGAGGGACTCCAGTCGCAGCGCTCCGGTCTCAATGCGCGAAAGCTCTGAGATGTCGTTCAGCAGCATGGTCATGCGGTCCACGGAGCGGAGAATGGCCTTGAGATTATTTTCTCCCCCAGGTGCCATGAATCCGCCGTCCATCAGGTTTTCCGTGGCGATGCGGATGCTCGTGACGGGCGTTTTGAGTTCGTGGCTGGCGTTGGAGATGAATTTCTGGCGCGTGGTTTCAAGGGCTTCCTGAAGCGTGATGTCGTCCAGTGTGAGGAGCACGCTTTGGCTCCCATCCGCCGTTTCAAAGGGCATAGCCCGTAAGCGCAGCACACGCGGATCCCGGCGCAGCGTCCACTCAGTTTCTTTGCCGGAATAGGCCATCTCGATGTGTCGAAGGGTCTGGGGCTCCCGGAAAATTCCATGCAGAGAACCACCCAGGGTGAGGCGGCTGGAGGTGCTGAGCAGTAATTGGGCCGCGGGGTTGTAGAGACAAACTTCCTTTCGGGAGTCCAAAAGCACGACACCTTCCCGCAGATTGACGAGGATGCCTTGGCGCAGATGGTCCTCTTTTCGGCTGAGGTTCTTCAGTGAGAGGTTTTCCAATTCCAGATCCGACTTGGCCCGGGCTTCAGAACCGAAGTGCAGGAATCCCTGGCGCAGCAACAACCCGACGCCCGTCAGGAAGCAGGGTCCACCCAGGATGAATCCCAGGGGCTGGCCCAGGGAAGCCATCATCCAGACACCCAAGAGGGCCAAAGCCAAAGCAACAAGGGGCGGGGCGGGGGGCTGGGGAGTTCGGATCATAGGACTACCAAGTATGGGTGAATCTCGGGTTTTAGGGGCCGTAACAAGAGTGAAACGGCAAGCGTTGTTTTCGCTTTAATAGTTATTTTTTCGTTTTTCTTTTGGCTTGAGTACTTTTATAGCGGTCCTACACTCGTGAGTGGTAATCAGTGGCAAAAAATGGAATGAAGTGGGTAATAGTGGCACAACTCACTACAACTCACATCCCCATTCGAGTCCTGGTGCTCTCTGTTGAAAGGTGGGACACGTGCTGCGACTTCGCGGCAATTCACCGGCCACCGTGGACGAAAAAGGGCGACTCAAGCTGCCCACGTCCTTCAAAGCCGACCTGGAGACCTTCGCCACTGGCGAGGGCGGGGGAAGCTCCCGTCACTACCTGACCTCCGTGGATGGCATCGCGGGTCGCCTTTACCCCATGCCCATCTGGGAATCCATCGAGGCCCGCCTGTCCGCGCTGCCTTCCACCAATCCAGCCAAGCGCAAGTTCCTTGAAATCACGGCCTACTACGGCACCGAAGTGGAGCCGGATGCCCAAGGCCGTTTCGTTATTCCTGGGATTCTCCGGGAAGCGGCCAAGCTGCAAGGCGAAGTCGCCATTCTGGGGCAAATGGATCATCTGGCCATTTGGAGCCGTGCCAACTTCGAACGCCGTCTGGCCACCGAGCCGCTTACCGCAGATGACATGGCCCAACTCGCGGATTTGGGGATTTAGGAGCCGTTATGGAATATCTGAAACTGCCCCAGATTCACGACATGCCATTCCATTACGGCTCCTTATGCCGGCCAAATTGGACGGCTTAGGTGATGACCTCGACCCCCGTCCACACTCCTGTGCTTCTTTTCGAGGTGCTGGATAATCTCATCCTGCCTCCGGCCGCGCGGATTCTCGATCTCACCTTGGGCCTGGGCGGTCATGCCGAAGCGCTCTTGGCGCGATGTGACGCGGACTCCCGCTATCTGGGCGTGGACCGCGATCCCGAAGCCCGCCAGGCCGCCAAGGAGCGCCTAGGTTCCGACGTGCGGCTGAACATCCTGGCTTCCAACTATGAAGACGTCTGGACGAATCATGCATTCGAAGCCTGGCAAGCGCTGCAAGCCACTGAAGGCCTGGACGCCATCCTGATGGACCTGGGCGTTTCCACCCTCCAGCTCAAATCCCCGGCTCGCGGGTTCAGCTTCCGTGATGAAGGTCCGCTGGATATGCGCATGGACACCGAGAACGGCCCCACGGCTTTGCAATGGATCGCCGAGCAGAGCGATGTCACCCTGGCCGACGCCATCTACCAGTTTGGCGAAGAGCGGGCGTCGCGCCCTATCGCAAGGGCGATTCTCAGGGCCTTCAATGAAGGGCGCTTGCACACCACGGCTGATCTGGCTGAAGCCGTCCATTCCGTGCTGCCCATGACTGCGGCACTCAAGCGCCAGCATCGTTCCGATACCGCCACCCGCACCTTCCAGGCCATCCGCATCGCCATCAACGGCGAGCTGGTGAGGCTTGCGGAATTCATCGAGAAGGCGGTCCAGCACCTGCGCCCCGGCGGGCGCCTGGCGGTCATCAGCTTCCACAGCCTTGAAGACCGCATCGTCAAGCAGACCCTGCGCCGTCTTTCGGGCATCTACGACGGGCCCGGCCGCGAATCCCCCGCGCCGATTCCGAAGGTGGTGCGCCTGATCCACGCGGGCGGTCTCACACCTTCCAACGCCGAATGCGACGCCAATCCCCCCTCCCGTTCCGCTCGGCTCCGAATCGCTGAACGGCTGCTTCCCTCAATCGAAAATCGCAAATCGTAAATCGAAAATTTTTCAAGGGGTTCTCATGAACCATAGCCGTTTCACTCCCCAGACCCGCCAGCAACAGGGCGTTCAAGGCGTCCGGGTCGTAGAAAGCGAGGGCATCCTGCGCATGTTGATGCTCGTTTTCGCCGTGGCCATGCCCCTGGCTTCCATGGTTTATCTGAACTTACAGAACACGCGACTCAGCTATGAGATGAGCCAAGTGAAAGAGGAGATCCAGAAGGCCCAGGAGGACCAGCGAAAATTGATGCTCGAACGCAGCCGCTATCAGCGGGACGAAGAAGTCCAGGGCTTCGCTACGCAGATGGGCCTGCAGCCACGCAAACAAAGCTTCATGATCCAGCGGCGCTTCACAACTCAGGACCAGAAGCTGGCCAAATTGCGGCCCGTCAGTTCCGATGAATTCGCACTGCCCCTGATCAAGTAGGGGAACAACTTCGCTGCGGAAGCGCGGCGCCAGGGGTCCCTGGAGTTCCTCCAACTCCAGGAGGCAGAGCTACGGCTGATGGCTCCGCGTTCCCCCAGGCAATGCGCTTCCGCGGCGATTCTTGTCTCGGTCACAAGAACGCGGCCAAAAGCCCACAGCCCACAGCCCACAGCCCAATAGCCAGGACTTCCCTTAGGATGATTACTGGCACTCCCGCCTTCCTCTTGGATTCATGGCCATTCTCGCAACGATCCTGGGCAGCTCTCAGCCCCGTCGCCTTCTTGGTCGCCCCGAGGCTAAGGAGCGCGTGGCGTCGCGGCTGCCCTGGGTATTGGGCTTCATGGCGCTATGGGCGTTGTTCATTTTTATTCGGCTGATCCAGCTCCAGATCGTGGAACACAAGCGCTATCGGATCCGTGCGGAACATCAGCACACGGTGGAAGTGCCCATCCCGCCAGTGCGGGGCGAGCTGTTGGACCGGCGCGGAGAGAGCCTTGCCATTTCCCTGAAATCCGAAAGCCTGTTCTGCACTCCGCAGGCCTTCTACCCGGATTACAAAGTAGAAAAGGGCGAAGCAAGAAGCTGGGGCAATCCCAATGTGAAAGCCGCCAACGAAGTGGCCGTAAAGCTCGCGAGGATCCTCGACATCCCGAAACGAGTGGTGCTTGAACGACTGCTCACCAAGAAACCTTTTGTCTGGATCGAGCGGCAGTTGGGCCCATCCAAGGTAGCGGCCGTGCGGGCCTTGGAAGATGATTCATTGGGCTTACTGCCCGAAAGCAGCCGCCACTACCCGAGGGGAAGTCTGGCCTGCCAGATCCTTGGGTTCACAAACATTGATGGCAAGGGCCAGTTGGGTATCGAGCAGTCCTACGACAAGGAGCTATCAGGCGTACAAGGCACGCTCATCGCGCCGCGCGATGCGAAAGGACACCTGCTCATCCTTCAGGAAAACTACGCCAAGGTGCCGGTGAACGGGATGAGCATGCAGCTCACCATTGACGCCACCATCCAACACATCGTGGAGGAAGCCCTCGAAGAAGGTGTGCGCCTGAGTCATCCCCAGACCGCCTATGCGGTGGTGGTGGATCCCAACACCGGCGAGATACTGGCCATGGCTGGCACGCCCACCTTCAATCCCAATCGCATCCTTCCCGCGAAATTCATGAACCGGCCGATGTCGGATTTGAATCAGGCGGAGCGCGCGGAACTGAAAGTAGAACAGGAGCGTCAGAAGTTCGCTCGCAAGGTGCATCCCGTGGAGGACGCCTACGAGCCAGGCTCCACCATGAAGATTTTCACCGCCGCCATCGCGCTGGAGGAGCGCAAGGTGCACCTGGGCGAAAAGATTGACTGTGGGCCGGGACGATGGAATTTCGGCAATGGCATCACGGTGTCGGACACCCATCCCCACGGTGTTATCACCTTCGAGGAAATCCTTGCGCAAAGTTCCAACGTCGGTTCCGCCAAGCTCGGGCTCCGAGTTGATCCCGCGGCCCACTACCGGTACTTGAGGGCCTTTGGATTTGGTGAGCCAACAGGTCTCAATTTTCCCGGAGAGACAGCGGGCAGGCTCATTGCCCCGGATCGCTGGTCCTTTCCGACCCAGATCACCTTTTCCTATGGCTACGGCCTTTCAACGAGCCCGCTGCAGATCCTCATGGCCGGTTGCGCCGTGGCCAACGGCGGCAAGCTCATGCGGCCCTACTTGGTGAAGGACATCTATAACGACCAGGGCAAGCTGCTCAAGGGAACGAAACCGCTGATGCGCAAGCAGGTCATCAGCGAAGAAACATCGGCGTTGATGCGTGAAGTGCTGAAAGGCGTCATCACCAGCGGCACCGGCAAGAAGGCAAAGCTTGAAGGCGTTGATGCCCTGGGCAAGACCGGCACGGCCCGCAAGGTCATCAATGGCGAATACGACACCCGGCGCCACTACGTATCCTTCATGGGCTTTTTCCCGGCGGACAAGCCGCAATACGGAATGATATTCATGCTTGATGATCCCGAAGGAGATGTCACCGGCGGCGATGTGGCGGCGCCCCTTTTCAAAAAAATCGGCGATGCCATCTGGAGTTACCGTCAGAACAGCAACTCGGTGGACCAAATGCCGGATTTGAAGCTTTCCCTGCGCGATTGGCCCAGCAGTGAGAGCGACGAGGCAGTGGTCCACGTGGAGCGGGGGCGGGTGCCAGAACTCAGGGGTCTCGCACTGAAGACCGCTATCCAACGTATCGTCATGAGCGGTGGCATTCCCGAAGTGGAAGGCAGCCCCAGCGGCGACATGGCCACGCGTGTTTTCAGCCAAAGTCCCGAGCCGGGAGCGGCCTCGGACGCGAAAACGATCGTGAAGATCCGCGTCGGGAGCCAGTAGCCATGCCATCAATGCCATCAATGCCATCAATGCGACCTATGCGATTCGATGAACTGATCGCGGGTCTCGATGTTACAGGTGCGTCAGGGCCTTTCAACAACGAGATCAAGGGCATCACCAGCGATAGCCGGGAGATTCGTCCCGGATGGGCTTTTGTGGCCCTTCGTGGCGAGAAAGTGGACGGTGTTTCTTTCATCCCCCAGGTCGTGGCGCAGGGCGCTGTGGCCGTCCTGAGCGAGTCTCCAGCGGTGGTTCCCACCCATGTTGGCTTCGCGCAAATACAGCATGGGCGGTGGACCATGGCTACGCTTGCCAAACGACTCTTCGGTGATCCGGATGAGCACCTGGTGCTCATTGGTGTCACCGGCACCAACGGCAAGACCACCACTACGACTCTGATCCGCCAGTTGCTGCGCGGAGCCGGAATAGGTTGCGGCCTCATTGGCACAGTGATGAATGCGGCGGGAGATATGGAAGAAGAAGCCGAGCGCACCACACCTGAAAGCACCGCCTTCTACCACTGGCTGCGGCGTTCCGTGGATGCTGGGGATCGCACGGCTGCGGTGGAGGTGAGCAGCCACGCGCTCGTGTTGGGCCGCGTGGCGGGGGCGCGATTCAAGGTGGGTGTTTTCACAAATCTCACGCAAGACCATCTGGATTTTCATGGAGACATGGAGAGCTATTTCAAAGCCAAGTGCCGGCTGTTCGAACAAAGCGAAAAATTGCTGGTCAATGTAGATGATCCCTACGGCCGCCGTGCACTGGAGAACCTCGATGGAGCGTCTTTCGCCATAGATCGGCCTGCCTGCTACCGTGCCTCGGACCTCACGTTGGGGCCCATGGGCACGCGTTTCACACTGCATTCGGCCAAGGGGAGCTGGCCCATCGAAAGCCCGTTACTGGGACGCTTCAATGCCTACAATCTGCTGGCGGCGCTGGCTGCCATTGTGGAAGCCGATTTTGATCTGGCGGCCATTCTGCCCGCCATTTCCAGGATCACCGGCGCCCCCGGACGGCTCGAGCGCATTGATTGCGGCCAGCCCTTTGGCGTGATGGTGGACTACGCGCACACCCCGGACGCCCTGGAAAAATTACTGACGGAAGGACGACGCATGTTGCCAAAAGGTGGCCGTCTACACGTACTCTTCGGATGTGGTGGAGACCGCGACCGTACCAAGCGGCCCCTCATGGCCGCCGCCGTGGCGAGCGGCGCCGATGTCATCTGGCACACGAGCGACAACCCGCGTACCGAGGACCCCGAGATCATCCTGGATGATGCGGCGCCGGGCATTCCCGAAGCGATCCGCACGGACCGCACCCGCTATCATCGCAACGCCAATCGTGCTGAATCCGTGCGCCAGGCCTTGTCGGATTGCCGTTCCGGCGACCTGTTGCTTCTCGCGGGAAAGGGCCACGAACCCTACCAGGAGATTAACGGCGTCAAACATCCCTACA
>JANOLT010000426.1:0-4734 GCA_031419915.1 Holophagaceae bacterium | reverse complement strand
TGACATCCAAGATCCCCTGGAGCTTGCGGCGTGTGCTCATTTCCCGAAGGGTCGCCCTGCGAATGAGTGGCAATAGTTCGGGAGGAGCTGCTAAGGGAGCCGTATCAGGTAGTTGGGTGAATGGAATGGGCAATGGCTTGGCAGGCAGGGGCAACACGGGCTCTTGGGCCCAAAGCCCAGAATGCCCAGTCGCGGCGATTAACAACACCGCCGTTGCAGCCTTTGCGAACAGTGCGCGAGGGAGCATCCTCTGGCCTCTTTTCCCTGAACCACCTCAAGCCCGATGACGGGTATCAGCAACATAAGCCCCCTGGGATTCAATTCAACTGGGAAAGGGGTGAGGGCTCTCTTTTTTTGGGGTGAATTCACATGGTCGTGGTGATTCCGTGGAAATCGGGCTGAGATATTCGAATCATGCCAATCTTTAGTCTATGAAACCGACTGCTGTGGTGTGCGCTTATTCTCCCGTGGGGCGTGAAGCCTTGGCGGGTCTATTGGACGTGGGAATCAAAGTCCTGGCGCTCTATACCTACGCCCAAGGCGAATCCGAGACCTGGTTTGAGCCGCCCGCGCGGCTGGCGGAAGCCCGGGGTATTCCCGTGCACTTTGAAGCGCGATTCAACGAGGACTCGGTCTTCGAAACCATCCGCTCACTGAAGCCAGACTTCCTGTTCAGCTTCTATTTCCGCGAAATGATTCAGGCCCGTTTTTTGGAAGTGCCGCGCCTGGGCGCTTACAACCTGCATGGTTCGCTGCTGCCGAAGTACCGGGGGCGGGCCCCCATCAATTGGGTCCTGGTGAAGGGCGAGCCCGAAACCGGCATCACCCTTCCTGCGATGACGCCCAAGCCCGATGACGGCGACATCGTGAGCCAGATAAAATTACCCATTGATTGGGATGACACCGCTTTGAGCCTCACGCTGAAGAGCGCCGAGGCAGGTCGCATCCTGGTGCGGGATGTGGTGCCCAAGCTGCTCGACGGAACCGCGGTCCGCGTCAATCAAAAGAGCCTCGCGCCCTCAACCTATTTCGGGGGGCGCAAACCCGAGGACGGGCAGCTCGACTTTTCGATGTCCGCCGCGGAAGCGTTCAACCTGATTCGAGCCGTGGCGGATCCGTGGCCCAATGCCTTCATCAACACAACCAGCGGAATACTTCACATACCCTGGGCCCTTCCCACAGCACTGCCCTGCGCCCCTGGCTGTTTCAGGCTGACGCCCGAAGGCACCGTGCTGGGTTTCAGGAATGGCGCATTGATGCTTCACGCTTTGCGAAAAGGCCAAGCCCGGAGTGAGCGCCCCACGGAACACGGGGCCTTGCTCCGGGAAATAGGCATTCCAGAAGTCTCGCTTTAGAATCGTTTCATTCTTTCCGAGGTCATCATGCGCTTGGCTCTGCTGCTATTCGTTCCCGCTCTGCTCATGGCTGGGGACCGTCAAACCCGCGCCCCCCGCCAGCGCTCCGGGCCTGTGAACACCGCACGCGAAGCCAAAGTCATCGCCGAGCAGGACACCGGAGGCATTGCTTTGACCGCCCGCCGGATCCCGCTCAACGGCGCGTCCTGTGGATGGGAAGTGGACGTGCATATGCCAAAGGATACCCGTGGTTGGCGCTGCACCGTGGATTGCGACAGCCGCTCGGTCTACACCAAGGACCGGATTCCCAATCCGCCCTTGAAAGGCCGCCGCTGAGCCAAGTCCATGCCCCTAAGCCTTCGAATCGTCGCGGCCTTAAGCATTGTCTTTTGTCTATCCGCCCAGGACCCCGATCTCACCAGGCTCCGAAAGGATGTGTACGCCCTGGCAGACCCGTCCATGGAAGGCCGCGCCACTGGAACCGAAGGGCAGCGGAAGGCGCTGAGCTACATCTCCCAGCAATTCCGCGAAGCTGGCTTGGCTCCGCTGCTGATTCCAGAGAATTCAGGCGGAGCAGATCCCTATTCCCTTCCTTATGTCCTGGTGCGCACCAAACTTGATGCGAGCGGCTCGACCTTTTTGATGGGCAAGACTTCCCTGAAACTGGGTGAGGACATTCTCACAACCCGCACCCAGGCGGCTTCCGGCGATCTGCTTTTCATCGGGTACGGAATCCATGCCCCGGATTTGAAATGGGATGACTGCGCCGGCCTGGAGCTGAAGGGCCGGTGGGTGGCCATGTGGGAAGGTCAGCCAGAAGTCACCGATCATGCCAATGCAGAAGCCTGGCGCCGCGCGGGCCAGACCGAGACCAAGCTGGAATGGGCCCGGAAAGCCGGTGCGGCGGGTTGCCTATTCATTCAGACGCGGCCCGACAAAGAAGCTGGTTTCGGTCGCATGCGAGTGTTCCTGAGCCGCTTCGCCAAACGTGGCCAGTTATCGCTCAAAGGCGGCGTCGGCCGGGGATCCCAAGTTTTTTGGATGGGATCCGAAGCCGCCAAGGCGTTTCAGCTTGAGCTAAAACCTCTGGCAAAACCTGAGCCACCAAGGGCATTGGGCACCTTTACTTATGTCCCTAAAATCACGACGGAAGAAATCCCCACATCCAATCTCGCGGCAGTCATCCCCGGCATTTCTCCCGAGTTGAAGAATGATTTCATCGTGCTGTCGGCCCATCACGATCACCTGGGCCTGGAGGGCGGCAAGCTGCATCCTGGCGCAGATGACAACGCATCGGGCACTGCCGCAATTCTGGAAGTGGCGCGGCTGCTCAAGGATTCGAAACCCAAAAGAAGTATTTTAGTGCTCTCCGTCAGCGGCGAAGAGATTGGCCTTTGGGGTTCCCAGGCCTTCGTGGATGCGCCTCCGGTCCCGCTTTCCCGGATCAAGGCCGATATCAATGTGGACATGGTGGGCCGCAATGCCGTGGATGAACTTTCCGTCACGCCCGCGCAAATAGAGGGCGCCGTAAGCACGCTGACCCGCGATGCCAGGGATCTCGCATCCAGACAAGGCATCAAGCTCAACCAGGAAGCCGACAAGTACTGGACCCGATCAGACCACTACACCTTCGCCAAGCGGGGCATCCCCTGCATCTTTTTCTTCGGCGGCATGCACGGCGATTACCACGAGCCCACAGACACGCCCGACAAAATCAATTTCGAGAAAGTGGCCCGGGTGGTGCGATTGGCTCGGGATCTGACCTTGCAGGTGGCCAATGCCGTTGAGCAGCCCAAATTGCTGCCAAAGGATGCGTGGGTGTCCTGGACTTGGCCCCTCCCTCTCCTTCCGCCGATTCAGAAGGCCCGCTGAACGGTGGCCTAGGCGCATTCGCCGATTCGTTTCCTTGCTTCCCCTCGCACTCCTTGCGGAGGCATTTAAACTTGTTACTCGCGGCAACCGCCGCATGGAGGACTCGATGGCTCTGATGGACAACTTCAAGGATTGGGGCAAAGCCCAATTTTTAGACGTCGTGCAGTGGATGGATCCATCCCAGGACATGATGGCTTGGCGCTTCGACTTCCGCGGCCAGGAGATCCAGAACGGCGGCAAGCTCATCGTGCGCGAAAGCCAGGCCGCAGCTTTCCTGAACGAAGGCAAGTTCGCCGACATCTTCGCCGAACCCGATACCTACACGCTGAATACCCAGAACCTGCCCATCCTCGCCACGCTGAAGGGCTGGAAGTTCGGCTTCGAAAGCCCCTTCAAGTCCGACATCGTTTTCGTGAACCTGAAACTGTTCAACGATCTGGGCTGGGGCACGCCGAATCCCATCATCATGCGCGACCCGGATTTTGGCATGGTGCGCGTCCGCGCCCATGGCATCTACTCCATCCAGATTCCAAAGGACAAAGAAGGCATCGCCACCTTCATCCGTCAGATGGTGGGGACGAACGGCACCTTCACCGTGGACCAATGCCAGGAACAGCTGCGCAAGACCATCAGCAGCAAATTGGCCGACACGCTGGCCGAGATGAAGATCGGCGTACTGGACGTGAACGCCCAGATTGACGAAGTCGCCGATGCTGTGAAGCAGAAACTCACCGCCGAGTTCCTGACCTACGGCGTCTCGCTCGCCAAGCTGGTGGTGCAGCCCTTCACGCTGCCCGAAGAAGTCGAAGCCATGATGGACAAGCGCACCTCGGTGGGCATGATGGCGCCCGTGATGGGCGCCTACACGCAGATGCAGGTGGCCGACAGCATCTCCATCGCCGCGGCCAACGAAGGCGGCGTGGCGGGCCTGGGCATGGGCGCTGGCCTTGGTTTTGGAATGGGCGGAATAATGGCTGGCCAGATGGCCCAGACGGGCATGGGCATGGGCATAGGCCAACCGCAGACGCCCATGGGCGGTGGCGCCCCCGCGGCTCCTGCCGCTCCGGCGAAATCACTCAAAGAAGAACTGACTGAGCTGAAAGATCTCTTCGACAGCCAGCTCCTGAACCAGGTCGAGTTCGACGCCCAGCGCGCGAACATCATGAAGAAGCACGGCATGGGGTGATGCAGGTGTGAGGGACGAGGGAGTGAGGAAATGAGGCGGCCCTTCGGGGCCGCTTTCGTTTTGAACCTCACTACCTCATTCCTCGTACCTCATACCACTAGTGTCCGGTTAACTTCGCCTCAGATCTTCGCAAATCTAACCCCAGAGCGGGTTTGGAGGCTGAAAACTTTGGTGTCGATTTGAACGGCGATTGAGGTCCTACCACCCCCCAGGATGGATTCCTTGGGGGGCGCGATCGAAAAGATTGTTTTAGTTATTTTTCTTCGCGGGGATCTGGATCAACGGTATGGCGCCGCCCATGGGCGTGATCACCATGTTGCC
>JANOLT010000425.1:0-1692 GCA_031419915.1 Holophagaceae bacterium | reverse complement strand
GCATCGTGGGCGCCTACGCCGCGGGGCTCATCCTTGAACCCGCGCACGTGAAGGCCCTCGAAGAACGCGAACTCCACAGCCTTGAAGACCTGGTGCATCCGCTGGTATCGGTCCTGGCGCCGCTCTTCTTCGTGCTCATGGGCGCCAAGGTGGATGTGAGTGCGCTATTCCAACCCAAAACGCTGCTCTTCGCGTTCGTGCTCGCGGCCCTGGGCGTGCTCGGGAAGTGGATCGCGGGCTATGGTGGCGGGAAAGATCTTCGCCATTCCGTCATCGGTTGGGGCATGGTGCCGCGAGGCGAAGTGGGTCTCATCTTCGTGGCCGCTGGTACGCAACTGATGCTCAACGGTTCACCCCTCCTGAGCGCCCAGGTCCAAGCCGCCATCGTGGGCGCCATCCTGCTCACCACGTTGGCCGGACCCATCGGATTGGCGCGGGCGCTAGGTGGAAAGAATCCCCGCGAAGCGGTCGGTGGCGGCGACCAGGGCTTTTGAATTTCCCGGCTCCATGGCGCTGTGGCCCGCATCGGGAACGATGATCAGTTCTGATTCGGGCCAGGCGCGATGAAGATCCCAGGCGTTTTGCATGGGGCACACCATGTCGTAGCGGCCCTGGACAATGACGCAAGGAATGTGGCGGATCTTGCCAACATCGGCCAGCAACTGGTCTTCACGCTCGAGAAATCCCTTGTTCACGAAGTAGTGACACTCGATGCGCGCAAAGGCCAGGGTGCTATCGTCCTGCCCGTAGCTCGCCGCGAAAACAGGGTCAGGCAGCAACTTGCTCGTGGCGCCTTCCCAAAGACTCCAAGCCTTGGCGGCGGGCAGATTGATCTCCGGGTCCTCACTGAAGAGTCGTTTCGCGTAGGCCGCCACCAGGTCACCATGCTCGGCCACGGGAATGGCCGCGAGGTAGTCCTCCCAAAGTTCGGGGAATACTTTCGAAACGCCTCCGCCACGGTAGAACCAATCGATTTCGAAGTCCCGGATCATGAAGATGCCACGCAACACCAGCTCTGACACCGCGCCCGGGTATTTTTCCGCGTAGGCAAGCGCCAAGGTCGAGCCCCAGGAACCGCCGAAGACCTGCCATCTTGGGATGGCTAGGTGGTTGCGCAGGGTTTCGATGTCCTCCACCAGATCCCAGGTGGTGTTCTCACGTATCTCTGCGTAGGGCGTGCTCTGCCCGCAGCCGCGCTGGTCCATCAGGATGATGCGGTACTTGCGGGGATCGAAATAGCAACGATTTTTGGGACTCGTTCCGCCGCCAGGTCCACCATGAAGAAAAATCACGGGCTTGCCGTCTGGATTTCCACTTTCTTCGAAATAGATCTCGTGCAGATCCGAGACCTTCAGCCGTCCCGTCGCGTAGGGCTCGATGGGCGGGTAGAGCCAATTGATAGGGTCTTTGCGAAGCGACACTAAAGCTCCTTATACGAAGGTGGAAAGAATGCCATTGCTGAGCAACATGCCACGGTCTGAAAGTCTCACATTCGAGCCTTCGCGGATGACCAGACCTCCCCGCTCAAAGGGCGCCAACTGGGCTTCCCAGGTGTCTATCAAGGGCAACAGGTTTTTCGTTCCCGCGACAACGCGAAGGGCATTCCAATCCAGGCCCCGGTGCAGCCGCAGGCCCAGCAAGGGGATTTCCGCCAGTGACTCAATCGCATCCAGATCCTGGATTTCCACGCTC
>JANOLT010000424.1:0-2447 GCA_031419915.1 Holophagaceae bacterium | reverse complement strand
GAAGGGCCCCGAAAGGGGCCTTTCCAAATTCCGGGGGCCGGACTCGAATCGACAGATGGCGCGCAGGTAGGAAAAGCCGTAGGACGCATGCGTCCGCAGGCGGTCCCCGAAGGGGATTTCCGTGCGCAGCCAGCGACGCGGCGGGTACCGGAGTCCGGCCACCGGCACCAAAAAAGGCCCGCGAAAAGCGGGCCTTTGAATTAGGTGGTCGGACTCGAAGCTGACCGAAATCACAGGCACAATGAAACCACATGCATTCCGGGAGCCTTTTATGCCTGACTTCACAACTCTGATCGTTGAACTGCAACAAGGCATCGCTAGGATCCGGCTGAACCGGCCGGACAAGGCGAATTCCATGAACGAAGCGATGTGGCGGGAGATCGGCGAGGCCTTTCATTGGGCTGACTTGACGCCGGAAGTTCGCGTGGTGGTGCTTTCGGGCAATGGGCGGCATTTTTGTTCAGGTATTGATTTGGCCATGCTCATGGGTGTGCAGCAGACCATCAAGGATGATTGCCAAGGCCGCGCCGCCGAGAAGTTGCGCGGGATGATTCTGCAATTGCAGGAGTGCCTCAGCAGCCTTGAGATCTGCCGAAAGCCGGTGCTGGCGGCGATCCACGGAGCCTGCGTCGGCGCGGGACTGGACATGGTGGCCGCCGCGGACATGCGTTACTGCACCGCGAGCGCCCACTTTTCCATCAAGGAAATTGACATCGGCATGGTGGCCGATGTGGGCTCCCTCCAACGCCTTCCCAAGCTGGTGGCGCCAGGCCTGGTGCGGGAATGGGCGTACACCGGCCGGAAGATCAAAGCCCCGGAGGCCGCCGCCTGCGGCCTGGTCAATCAGGTCTTTGAATCCGATGAAACGATGGAAGCCGGTGTCCTTGAACTTGCCCGCCAGATCGCGGGGAAATCGCCTCTCTCCATTCGCGGCACCAAGGAAATGCTCAACTACACCCGCGACCACAGCGTGGCCGATGGCCTGGCCACGATCGCGACCTGGAATGCCGCCATGCTGATCTCCCAGGACATTCAAACCGCCATGATGGCCGCCATGAGCAAACAGACGCCTGTTTTTAGGGACTGAATAGAAGCACCCTCGCAATACGATGCCAACCCCTGTTATCCTCGCTCCATCCTTTCAGGAGCCGCCATGAGCTTGATCCCGCGTGTGGGTTTGCGTTTGCCTATTCTGGTGCTTCCCGTTCTGTCCATGGCGCTGTCGGGTCAGGGGCTGGATTACGTGAAGGAGCATTACACCAAGCGTGAAGTGATGGTGCCCTTGCGCGATGGAACGGCGCTTTTCACGTCCATCTACGCGCCCAAGGACACGTCGAAAAGCTATCCGATCATCATGCAGCGCACGCCGTACAGCGTGGCCCCTTATGGCGCGGACAAATTCAAGACGGACCTCGGCCCCACGGATCTCTTCGGCAAGGAGGGCTTCATCTTCGTCTACCAGGATGTGCGCGGCCGGATGATGAGCGAGGGCACCTTCAACAATATGACGCCGCACCTGGAGAAGAAGACGAAGCCCAGCGATATTGACGAGAGCAGCGATACCTACGACACCATTGAATGGTTGCTGAAGAACGTGCCCGGCAACAACGGTCGCGTAGGCATGTGGGGCATCAGCTATCCGGGCTTCTACGTCGCGGCGGGCATGATCGGCGCGCACCCGGCGCTGAAGGCCAGCTCACCGCAAGCGCCGGTGACGGACTGGTTCACCGGGGATGATTTTCATCGCAATGGTGCGGTCTGGTTGCCTCACGGATTCAATTTCCTGACGACTTTCGGACTGCCGCGCCCCAAGCCCACCACCGAATGGGGCAAGCCCTTCGAACACGGAACACCGGACGGCTACAACTTCTTTTTGAACAAGATGGGTGCGCTATCAAACGCTGATCCACGGTTCCTGCACGGGCAGGTGGCCTTCTGGAATGACATGATGGCGCACCCGAATTTCGACAGCTTCTGGCAGTCGCGAAATCTGCGGCCCCATTTGAAAGACATCAAACCAGCGGTGCTTACGGTGGGTGGCTGGTTCGATGCTGAAAATCTTTTTGGTGCGCTGCAGGTGCATAAATTCGTGGAGAAGCAGAGCCCCGCGACCACCAACTTCCTGGTGATGGGTCCGTGGGTTCATGGCGGCTGGAGTCGCACACCCGGAGACAAACTCGGCGACGTGAAATTCGGCGCGAAAACATCCGAGTACTTTCAAAAGGAGGTCGAGTTTCCCTTCTTCATGCACTACCTGAAGGACGCGCCGGCACCCAAGCTCGCGGCAGCCACGGTCTTCGAGACCGGCCGAAACGTTTGGCATCACATGGATCAGTGGCCACCGAAAAACCTGAAGGCCACGAAGGTGTACTTCCAGCCAGGTGGTGGGCTTGGATTCGCGGTGCCTTCAAAGGGTGGTGCTTTTGATGAATACATCAGCGATCCCG
>JANOLT010000423.1:0-2835 GCA_031419915.1 Holophagaceae bacterium | reverse complement strand
GGAAGTGAGTCACGTCATCCGTGGCGACGACCATGTGGCCAACACGCCCAAGCAGATCGCGCTCTATCACGCCCTGGGCTTCGAGGCCCCTGCCTTCGCCCACGTGCCCATGATCCTGGGCAAGGACGGCGCGAAGCTCAGCAAGCGCCACGGTGCCACCAGCATCACCGAGTACCAGCAGATGGGCTTTCTGCCATCGGCTGTTCGCCTGGCCCTGGCACGGCTTTCCTGGACGCCGAAGATTGATGGCCGCGCCATCGACACCGTTGAAGAAGAGCTCCTCACCGACGAGCAAATGATCCAGCTCTTCGATCTCAGCGATATTCAGAAGAGCCCCGCCCGCTTCGACATGGACAAGCTTTCTTGGATGAACCAGAAGCTCATCCAGCGCGCCACCTGGCAGGAGATCGAGCCCCACTTCAGGCCCTTCGTGCCTGAAGAATGGAATTCAAAAACCGATGACTGGAAGGCCCGCGCCATCCAGTGCACGCAGAAAGGCAAGTCCTTGGTGGAGATGGCGAGCTTCCTGGAATTCGTCTGGGCGCCATCCGCGGAGTTCGACCAGGCCGCCGCCGCGAAGTTCATCACCGAAGCCGTGAAGCCCGCGTTGAAGGACCTTTGCGCCCTCACCGACTACAGCCACGACGCGCTTCACGAGGGCTTCAACTCAATCCTTGAAAAACACGGCCTCAAGCTAAAGGACTTGGCTCAGGCCCTTCGCGTAGCTCTCTGCGGCAAGCCCGTCAGCCCACCGATCTTCGACACGCTGATGTTGCTGGGGCGGGATGAGGTTGTGGCGAGAGTGGGGAAGTGGGTGTGAGCCCAAATGATGAAGGGATAGAAAGGCGGCCACCCATGACCCTCGATGAATTCACAGACATCACCATGGTTGTGCTGGAGGAGCAGGGTATTGCCACCTATGCACCGACACTTGTGGTGCAGGGTGTGATCCAAGTGGTTCAAGGTATCCCAGAAGATATGGACCATCGCATTGCCATCCAAGATTTCATCCGAAGAATGGGGCTGGATGCAACGGAACTCCTCTTCGGTGTGAAGTCTGGCCCCATCGAAGTCACAACAGGGCGCTATTCACCTCAGGGTTCAACCTTCCAGCTCATTTCCCGGATACCCCAGGGGTATACGGTCGCTGCCATGGATACCTGCGACTGGTGGACACTGAATAACAGTACAAGCCACTGAAGCCAGCCCTTGAGCCATCCCTTTTATCCCCTTCATTCCTGTTTATTTTGTTTTTAATTTTTTCATTCCGGATAATCCCATGCCCGACGAAATCCCCGCCCCCGAACCCCGCTCACTCAATTTCATCGAGGATATCGTTGAGTCTGATCTGGCTTCGGAGAAGCATGGAGGCCGAGTGCTCACGCGCTTTCCGCCGGAACCGAACGGCTACCTTCACATCGGCCATGCGAAATCCATTTGTCTGAATTTCGGATTGGCGATGCGGTACGGTGGCGCCACGAATCTGCGTTTTGACGACACGAATCCCACCAAGGAAGACGTGGAGTATGTGGATTCCATCCGCGAAGATGTGGAATGGTTGGGGTTTAAATGGGCGGGCGAGTTCTATGCGTCGGACTATTTCCAGAAGCTCTACGAGTACGCCGAGTATCTGATCCAGACAGGCAAGGCCTACGTTTGCGATTTATCAGAGGCTGAAATCCGCGAGTACCGCGGCAACTTCCACACGCCGGGCAAGGACAGCCCCTTCCGAACGCGGAGTGCCGACGAGAACCTGGATCTTTTCCGACGCATGAAGGCCGGGGAATTCCCTGACGGGTCGAAGGTGCTGCGCGCCAAGATTGATATGCAAAGCGGCAACATGAACCTCCGCGATCCGCTCATGTACCGCATTCGCCGCGCCAACCACCACCGTACCGGCGACGCCTGGCTCATCTACCCCCTCTACGACTACGCCCACGGTGTGTCGGACGCATTGGAGGCCATCACCCACTCCATCTGCACACTGGAATTCGAGGACCATCGGCCGCTCTACGAGTGGTTCCTGGAACAGGACACCGAAGGGAAATTCTTCCAACGACCCCTGCCGCGCCAGATCGAATTCGCGCGGCTCAACCTGACCTACACGGTCATGAGCAAACGCCGCCTGCTGGAATTGGTGAACGAAGGCCATGTCAAGCACTGGGACGATCCGCGCCTGCCCACCATCTGCGGCCTGCGTCGGCGGGGATTCACGCCCGAGGCCTTGCGCGCTTTTGCCGAACGCGTGGGCGTGGCCAAGCGCGATAGCCTCACGGACATGGACCTGCTGGAGCACACCATCCGGGAGGATCTGGAGAAGACCGCACCGCGCCGCATGGTGGTGCTGCGGCCCCTCAAGGTCGTCATCACGAACATGGCCCTGGACCAGCTCCATGAGCTGGAAGTGGCTAACCATCCCGACCCCGTTCACGGCCTTCGTAAAATTTTCCTGAGCCGCGAGGTTTTCATCGAACGGGAGGACTTCGAGGAGATCCCACCCAAAAAATGGTTCCGACTGGCCCCCGGTGCTGAAGTGCGCTTGAAAGGGGCCTGCCTGATCCGCTGCGAGGAAGTCATCAAGAACGCCAGTGGTGAAGTGGTGGAGCTGCGTTGCACCTGGGATCCCGCGTCCCTCGGCGGCAACGCGCCCGATGGCCGCAAAGTGAAAGGCACGCTGCATTGGGTCTCCGCCGCTCATGCCCTCAACGCCGAAGTGCGGCTCTACGACCGGCTCTTCACCAGCGAAAACCCCATGGATATGGCGGAGGGGGGGGACTGGCGCGACACACTCAACCCGGAATCCCTGGCGGTCTGCGCCGCCAAGGTGGAGGCCAG
>JANOLT010000422.1:0-3715 GCA_031419915.1 Holophagaceae bacterium | reverse complement strand
CGCAGGCGTGCGTATTGCGCCTTTAACTGGGCGGCTTCGACGGCAAAGGGAACGCCCACCAGGTCCCAGCCTGCACCCAAGTAATCGCTAAGGGTGGGGATGGTCACGAGGGCTTCGTTGATTCGGGCTGGGTCAGCCTGGAGATTGGGATCCGCCCCCCAGGGCTGTTTCGGAATGTTGCGGTGATTCGCTTCCGAAGCGCGGCGGATCCCGACCCGCAATGGCGCGTCATTTCCAAGAACCTGCCTCAGGGCCTCAGTCACTTGGGGGGTGCCAGGGCGCCATCGCTTGATGACCATGTATTGGTCCCCGCGCACCACGCTGCTGGGAATGCGGGTGTGATCAGGATCCTGGGCGCTCGATGGAGTCCATTGGGCGCGGGGGTAGGTTTCGGCCTGGGCGATCCAGGCGCGATACATCTGGGCGGTGGGAGTGTCCGGGACCTTCACCAGACGCCCGCCCTCACGGACCCAAAGCGTGCGGTTTCCCCAGCGATCCAACACAGCCTCTACGAGGGGCTGTTTCTGGAGATAGTCCAGCACCACGGGTTCATTTCCCCGCTCGAATTCCTGAAGAACGGGGACGTCCATCCAATGCTGCTCCACCCTGGTCATCTCGGGCAGATGCCGGTCGGTATAGGCTTGGATGACTTCGAGCATTCGATTGATCGCGAACTGTTTCGGAGCCCAGAACAGGCCGTAGGCCAAAGCTGCGCCAGCCAGAACAAGAAACGCGACGCCGCCCCAGTTCAGGATCCGCTGGGAAATGCTGGGCCCCTGCCTTCGGCTTCGGTACGGTTTGAACCGGGCGATCCGGCGGGTCCGCATCTGGCGCTCAGCCCAGTGCCAACATGCGTTCCACGGGCAGCAGGGCCCGCAGGCGGACATCCTCGTCGAGCTTGATTTCGGGCTGCAGATCCCGCAGCGCCAGATAGAGCTTTTCAATGTTGTTGAGCTTCATGTAGGGACACAGGGAACAGTTGCAGCCGCTATCCGCTGGGGCGGGAATCAACTCCGCGCTGGGTCGCCGCTGCCGCATCTGGTGCAGAATGCCGGCTTCGGTGGCCACGATGAAGGCAGTGGCAGAATCCTTGGCGACAAAGTTCAGCAGAGCCGCCGTGCTGCCCACGAAATCCGCCATTTGGGTGACTGTGGCGTCGCATTCCGGGTGGGCGATGAGCTTGGCTTCGGGATGTTTTGCTTTCAATATCGCGATGCGCTTGGCAGTGAACTGTTCATGCACGATGCAGAATCCCGGCCACAGCACCATGTCCCGCCCGGTCTGCTTGATGACCCATTTGCCCAAGTGCCGGTCCGGCGCAAAAACGATCTTCTTTTCCTTGGGGATGCTGTCCACTACGCGCACGGCGTTGGAACTGGTGCAGATGACCGTGCTGAGAGCTTTCACGCCTGCGCTGCAGTTGATGTAGCTCACCACTGCGTGGTCCGGGTACTGCTTTAGCCATTCACCGAACTGATCTGCAGGACAGCGATCCGCAAGGCTGCATCCAGCGTCCATGTCCGGGATGACCACTTTTTTGGAAGGGCTCAAAATCTTGGCGGTCTCCGCCATGAAATGCACGCCGCAAAAAGCGATGACTTCTGCATCGGTCTTGGCCGCCTGTTGGCTCAGTTGCAGGCTGTCGCCCACGAAATCCGCCAGGTCCTGGATTTCCGGCTCCTGGTAGTAGTGGGCCAGGATCACGGCCTTGCGAGCAATTCGTAGCCGCTGGATCTCCGCCACCAGATCAAGACCCGGCTCGATGCTTTCCAGATCCGGGACGTAGGGGGCAATAGTGGGGTTGGGGGCGTAGGGCGCGCTGATGCTCATACCCCAATTTTAGGGCTCGTTACAAAATAACCAGTGCTTTTCTGCGTATTTTGTTACGAGCCCTTATGCCGGTCCGCCGTTACAATTCCTAGGCGTTTACGCCCCAACTGATCGAGGATCGCCAGACCCCTGGATGGATCCTGTGGCCTTTGGCCTCGCCTTGGATTTACACTCAGGCCACATCGCGCCGCCCATGCCCAAACCCGCGCCCATGCCTTCGTACAGGTGAAGCCGATCTCATTCCAGTCATTTCGGATAACGGGAAAAGATGCCCGGTTCATCGCCCCCGTGCTGATCCTGGGGGCCATCGTTCTGGTCTACTTCAACGCATTTCCGGGCGCGTTCCAGTACGACGATTTCAATGTGATTGTGGACAACGAACGGGTGCACGGCCTTGTTGCCTGGCTCGGGGATCTTGGCGGCATCCGACCCCTGCTGAAACTGAGCTACGCATTGAATTGGATGGCGGGGCCTGGGCCATGGGGGTTCCACCTGGTGAACGTCGCCATTCACGGCGCCAACGGCTTGCTGGCTTTCCTGCTGTTGAAGCGTTTCGCCCAGGACGATGCGGATGCAGAGCTGATGGCCCTGGCCGCAGCCCTGATCTTTGTCTTGCATCCAGCCCAGACCGAAGCCGTCACTTACATCTGCGGGCGCTCTACGTCCCTGATGACGCTGTTCTACCTCGCCAGCCTAGTGACCTATATCCAGGCTAGAGAACAAGGCCTGAGAGCGTGGAATCTGTTGTCCGTCCTATTCTTCCTGCTGGCCTGCTTGACGAAGGAGACGGCCCTCACGTTGCCCGTCGCCCTGCTGCTTTGGGAGATCACCGCAAGGCCATGGAATGATCTGAAATCGGCCCTTCGCGCGACATCAACGCATTGGATCCTGCTCGGGATGCTGTGCCTTTGGCTTGTGCTACATCCCTTTCAACAGGCGCTTCTCGACGCTAGTTTTTCAACCCGCAGCGTCCCCATGAATCTGCTGAACCAGGTCCAGGCTCAGTGCTATTTACTCCGCACCTGGTTCTGGCCTGAGCACCTGAACATTGATCCCTTCTTGCCTCAGGCCACGCATCTGACTTGGGCCATCGCGGGCATGGCCGCGCTGCTGATGGGCCTGCTGGGAATGGGCCTATTCGCGCTCCGGTGGAGGCCGTGGCTGGGATTCGGATTGCTGTGGTTCTTCCTGCATCTGATTCCCACCAACTCGTTCATCCCCCGCTTTGATCTGGTGAATGAACGCCAGCTCTACCTGCCGAGTTTGGGCCTCGCGTTTGTGCTGGTGTACGCAGCGAGAGCCGGGTTCCGAAGGTTCGGTGCAAACCAAAAATTAGTCACCTCATGTTTTCTGCTGCTGTTCCTGGTTCTCGGGATCCGAACAGCCTGGCGCAACCGCGACTACCGGAGCGAGATCGCCCTGTGGTCCAACAGTGTCGCTGCATCGCCACAGAACCCGCGGGCCCACAACAACCTGGGCTACGCATATCTACTTCAAGGCGATAAGACAAAGGCACGGAAGGCCTTTGAAGCCGCGCTGGCATTGGACCCAGGCTATGGCAAAGCCAGGGCCAATCTTGATTCACTTTTGTCCCATTAAGTTCAGCGCCGAGCCCGCCTTGAACCAGGCGATCTGGCCTTCGTTGAAGGTGTGGTTCAGGGTGATGCGATCCTCGGTGCCGTCCTTGTGCTTGGCCACCATCGTGAGAGGTAGGCCGGGCTGGAACGTTGTGAGGCCCAGGATGCTGATCCGATCATCTTCCTGAACCTTGTCGTAGTCGCTCGGTGCAGCGAAGGTCAGGGGCAACATGCCCTGCTTCTTAAGATTGGTTTCGTGGATGCGCGCGAAACTTTTCACGATGATGGCGCGGCCGCCCAGGAAACGG
>JANOLT010000421.1:0-2621 GCA_031419915.1 Holophagaceae bacterium | reverse complement strand
AGGACAGGCGCGGCGCGAAGACCTCCAGCTTCAACCCGGCATCCAGGGCAGCCTGCACGTAGGCGATGCCATCCCCCAGCGTGAACGCGATCTCCTGGGCCGCGGTGCAACCGGCTTCACGGATGTGATAGCCCGAGATGGAAATGGTGTTCCAGTTGGGCACTTGATCTGCACAGAAGGAGAAGATATCGGTGATGAGACGCAGCGACGGCCGCGGCGGAAAGATGTAGGTCCCCCGAGCCATGTACTCCTTCAGGATGTCGTTCTGGAGGGTGCCGATGAGCTTGTTCCAACTAACGTCTTGTTCTTCTGCCACCGCCAAGTAGAGGGCCAGCAGCACCGAAGCCGGGGCATTGATGGTCATGCTGGTGCTGACCTTGTCCAGGGGGATGCCACCGAAAAGCGTGCGCATGTCCTGAAGGCTGGCGATGCTTACGCCCACCTTACCCACCTCGCCCAGCGCCATTTCATGGTCGGGGTCCATGCCGATCTGGGTGGGCAGATCGAAGGCCACGGAAAGGCCTGTGGTGCCTTGATCCAGGAGGTAGCGGTAGCGGGCGTTGCTCTCTTCGGCAGTGGCGAATCCCGCGTACTGGCGCATGGTCCACAGCCGTCCACGGTAGCCCGTGGCCTGCACTGAGCGGGTGAAGGGGAATTGGCCAGGGCGCCCAAGATCACGAAAGACATCGAAATCTTCAAGATCCGCAGGGTTGTAGTTGTTTTTGAGCACAATGCCCGAGCTCGTTTCGAAGCGCGGCTGCCGCAGCTTGGAGGGGTTTTCCTTCACTTCCAACTGCTCACGCACCTGCTTCAGAAAGTCCTTCTGGTACATCGCCACTCCACATTCCGTATGCATCCATCCTAGCGGGTAGAATTTGCTACACCCCCGAGGTTCCCATGCTGATGGCTCCACCACCGCCTTCCATCGTCCTTATCACGGGAGCCGACCTGTGGCTGGATGATGGCCGGATCGCTGAAGTCAAAGCCTCCCAGGCCGTGGCGCTGCAAGGCTCCCGCATCGTGGCGGTGGGACCTGAAGCTCAACTTGTGAAGCGCTATCCAAAAGCATCCAGGGTGGAACTGAAGGGCGGCACATTGCTCCCTGCCTTCACCGAAGGCCACGCCCACGTGAGCGGATTGGGTACTGTCAAATTGGAAGTGGACTTGAGTGGGACAAAGGATCCAAAGGACGCCGCTTCCCGTGTGAGGGACTGGTCCGCAGCCCATGGGAGTGGTTGGATCAAGGGCCGGGGCTGGGACCAGAACCAATGGCCGGGCAAGGCCTTTCCAACCGTTTCAGAGTTGGATGCGGTGAGCGGGAATCGCCCCGCTTTTCTTGTCCGTGTGGATGGGCACGCCGCCTGGATTAACTCCGCGGCCTTAAGGCTGGCGGGTATCTCCGCGACTACACCGGACCCCAAAGGCGGCCGCATTCTCCGTGATGGAAAGGGAAATCCCACGGGAGTCCTAGTGGACGGCGCGATGGATCTGGTGGCAAAGCTCATTCCAATGCCCACGGAATCGGAACGCAGGGAACATTTGCTGGAGGGCCTGCGCGAATTGCGGAATGAGGGTTTCGCAGCCGTAGCGGACATGGGGGTCAGCATTCAAGAACTGGCGACCTATCGCGCTCTTGCTGCCGAAAGGGCCCTCCCCATCCGTGTCTTCGCATACTTGAGCCACGATTCCAAACTTCTGCTCCAGGAATTGAATCAGCCTCGATCAAGAACCACCGCCTTCTTCCAGGTGCAAGGCGTGAAGTTCTACATGGATGGCGCCCTGGGAAGCCGTGGCGCCCGGTTGAGCTTGCCCTACAGCGATGAAGGGACCACGAGCGGCCTTTGGGTCACCGAGCCCGACAAAGTGAAACGGGATGTCACGATTACGATGAAGGCCGGCTACCAGCCGGCCATCCACGCCATCGGCGACGCCGCCAATCGAAAAGCCCTGGACATTCTCGAAGCAGCCAAACAATCGTCCAACAGCTTGAGCCCACCCCGCATCGAACACGCCCAGATCGTGGGTGCACGTGATTTAGCCCGCTTTGGAAAGTTGGGGATCATCGCCTCGGTCCAACCCGTGCACTGCACCTCGGATCATGTCTGGACGCCTGCACGCCTGGGCCCAGGGCGGGTCCACGAAGCCTTTCCTTGGCGCGGTTTCCTGGAGGGCGGTGCCGTGCTCGCATTCGGCAGCGACGCGCCCGTGGAGGACCCGAATCCCTACATCACACTCGCCGCCGCCGAAACCCGCGAGGATCCAAAAGGCGATCCGCCCGGTGGGTTTTTACCAGATCAGAAACTCACCCGCATAGAAGCCCTGCGCGCCTACACGTTGGGCAATGCACGGGCCCTTGGTCGCAAGGACATGGGCCGAATTTATAAGGGAGCCGTGGCGGATCTTCTCTGGGTGAGCGCGCCCATTCTAACTTTGAGCCCCACGGAATTACGCAGCCTTCGGCCCGGAAGGCTGTGGGTGAATGGAGCGGAAGTGCCCCTCTCAGCTGCGCCTTCGACCCACTGAGTCATGGATTTCATCAGCCCTATGCCTGCACAATGGAATAATGGCTCTTCGTCCTGATGTCCCCCTTCTTGCTCCGAGCATTCTTTCTGCGGATTTCG
>JANOLT010000420.1:0-2468 GCA_031419915.1 Holophagaceae bacterium | reverse complement strand
CGCCCCGACGAGCCGGATAGTTTTGATACGACCTTTGAGCCCGACTACTACGTGAACGAAGTGAATCAGCCCATGCAGGAACGCATTCCGTCCACGAGCGTATGCAAACTAAAATCGGGCTGGGGTGGGCTTTACGACACGAATTCCGCCGACCACAACGCCATCGTGGGATGGCACGCCAACCACCCCGGTCTGTTGCTGCAGGTGGGCTACAGCGGCCACGGCGCCATGGAATCACCAACCATCGGCATCTGCCTGGCGGAACTGATCATCCATGGGGAATACCGCACAATAGATTGCAGCCCGCTGCGCTGGAGCCGTTTCCGAGAAGGCAAACTCATTCATGAAACCATTGTGATCTGACGCGGCTTTGAACTACAAGGTTTGACCTGAAAAAACGTATCTGTGTGGAGCTTAATTGTTCGAGAATTTTTCACTACCTACAGTCCTCGTCACATACGTGGCCCTGCTATTCGCGCTAAGTGTCCACGAGGCCTCCCATGCCTCGGTCGCCTACCTCTTGGGTGACGATACCGCCAAGCGGATGGGTCGCATGACCCTGAACCCCATCGCCCACATGGACCTGCTGGGGACTCTCATCCTTCCCTTGCTGGGCATGATCACGGGTTGGCGGGTGCTGGGCTGGGCCAAGCCCGTTCCGGTGGACCCCAGAAACCTCACGCGCCACTTCCGGGCAAGGGTGGGGATGGCCGTGGTGGCCTTCGCTGGGCCTTTGTCAAACCTGGTGCAGTCCCTTCTTTTCATCCCGATCCTTGCGATCATGATCCGGAATCTTCCTGGCGCGGTCGAGGCCGAGCGAATGAATATTTTTCGCGCGGCCATGTTCCTGCCTGTGGACGCATTCAGCGGCGGCAGCCTGAGCAGCCTCCAGATTTTCGCCTTAACCCTTTTGGGCCGCCTGGTCATCATCAACGTGGCACTAGCCATTTTTAATATGCTGCCGGTGGGGCCACTGGACGGCTCCAACATCATCCGAGGGTTCCTGCCGGTGGAATGGCTGGCCAAGTACGATCGGGTTCAGCCCGCGATCTCCATCGCACTCTTGGTGATGTTCATGCTCGGTTTCATTGGAATCATCCTGGGACCACTTTTCTACCTGGCGGAAACCTTCTACCTGAATCCCGTGGCGCGGTTCTTCCTCGGAGTTTGAAATGCAGCGCGTTTTATCCGGCATCCAGCCTTCGGGATCTCAGCACATTGGCCATCTGGTGGGCGCGCTGGATAATTTCGAGAAGCTCCAGCACGGCCACGAGGCCTTCTACATGATCGTGGACTGGCACGCACTCACCTCGAAATACGAGGCCGTGGAAGAAATCTGGCCCGCCACCGAAGAACTCACCGCCTGCTTTTTGGCCACTGGGCTGGACCCCGAAAAAGCGACGATCTTCATCCAAAGCCAGGTCAAGGAACACGCTGAGCTGCACCTGCTGCTGAGCATGATCACGCCGCTTTCCTGGCTGGAGCGCGTGCCCACCTACAAAGAAAAATTGCAGAATTCCGTGGCCGATCTCAGCAGTTACGGTTTCCTGGGCTACCCGCTGCTGCAGACCGCAGACATCATCCTTTACAAAGCCGACAAAGTGCCCGTGGGAGAGGATCAGCTCTTTCATCTGGAATTAGCCCGCGAGGTCGTGCG
Organism: Holophagaceae bacterium; assembly: GCA_031419915.1. Taxonomy (GTDB): domain Bacteria; phylum Acidobacteriota; class Holophagae; order Holophagales; family Holophagaceae; genus JANXPB01. The sequence continues at coordinate 811 of JANOLT010000420.1, read as the reverse complement.
CCGTTTCAACTTTCTCTATCGGAAAGAAGTATTCCCCGAGCCCACCGCCGTGCTTACCAAGTCGCCGAAAGTGCCCGGTCTCGATGGCAAAAAGATGTCAAAAAGCTACGAGAACTGCATCTACCTGCGGGATACCGACGCGGAAATCATGGAGAAATGCACGCGTCAGATGGCCAGCGATCCAGCCCGTGTGAAGCGCACGGATCCGGGCAATCCGGATATCTGCCCTGTGTTTGAATTTCACAAACTTTTCAGTGACAACGAGACAGTCCAGATGGTCAACACCGAATGCCGCCGCGCCGGCATCGGCTGCTTCGACTGCAAGAAAAAAGTTGCCGAAGCCATGATCCGGCGCATCGCTCCAGTCAGGGAAAAGATTGAGGATAACCTCCTGCATAAGGACCATCTCCGCGATGTGCTGCGCACAGGGAGTGCCAAGGCCCGTGTGGTGGCCCAGGCCACCATGGCCGAAGTGCGTGAAGCCATGCAGTTGCCCACTCTGTAGCATTCGCAATTGCGAAAAGTCCTTCCTTTGCTACACTGGATCGTTGGTTCCTTAGCTCAGTTGGTTAGAGCAGCTGACTCTTAATCAGCGGGTCCAGGGTTCGAGTCCCTGAGGAACCACCAAAAAAAATGGCGCCAAAAGGCGCCATTTTTTTTGGTGGTTACGGTTGACTCGGGCCTACGGCCCCTCGCCCTTCGGGCGGCAATCGGCTTTGCCGATTCCGTCCTATTCTCCCTTCGCTGCGCTTCGGTCGAATGGTGGCGCGCAGGTAGCGGTAGGCGGAGGGCGCGCGAGCGACCGGAGCCG
>JANOLT010000419.1:0-3345 GCA_031419915.1 Holophagaceae bacterium | reverse complement strand
CCACCAAGGAAGGCGGCTGCCCAGAATCGGAACTCCCCGCCATTTTCTCGGAGCTCGAAGGAAGTTCCTTGCTGAAGGTTCGTGGCTTCATGGCCATCCCACCACCGGGTCGAAGTTCGGCGTTCACAGACATGGCCCTGCTGCGCGATCGCTGGCAGCAGAAAACGGGGCTGCCATTGCGCTTGAGCATGGGCATGAGCGGCGATATGGAACAGGCCATCGAAGCCGGTAGCGACCAGATCCGCATCGGCACCGCACTCTTCGGTGAACGGACTCTGCCGGGGAAGTAAAGGGAAAATGAAGCCGCAGATGACGCAGATGAAAATAATCATCTTTCCTGATTATTCACGAACCTCTGGCCTGAAATTGCTGGACACAAAAAGCGCAAAATGGCCGTGAATCCACAGATTGCACCGATTCGCACAGATTGAATAACGCGAGCGGCGGAGGAGCGAAGATCGCTACCTGCATGGAGCATGGGCGGCCCATGCGGAGCAAACGGGAAATTGCTTCTCCTTCGTGGTTGGCGGCCATCTGAAAATCTGTGGAATCTGTGGATCAGTTTTTTACCTGAATAGTAGTGGGCTGAGGTTGGGGAATAATCAGGTCATCTTTTTAATCTGCGTCATCTGCGTCATCTGCGGCTTCTTTTTTTTGTTTTTTATCGGCGGCTTTACAACCCTAGCCGGTCCAGCTGATCGGGGCGGTTGCGCCAGTCTTCTTCGACCTTGATGAACAATTCAAGGCGCACGGGACGCTGCAACAATTTCCGGAGTTCCCGTTGGGCGCTTTGGCGGATGCTGCTGATCATTTCTCCCTGCTTCCCGAGCAGGATTTTTCGATGATTGGCTTTCTCCACCAGAATCAACCCGGCAATGAAGACGCCGCCGGGCGCCATATCCTCGGGGTAGCTCTCGCCTTCCTCGATCCAGCGCTCGATCTCCACCGCAACGACATGGGGCACTTCCTCCCGGGTCTTACGAAGCACTTTCTCGCGGATGAATTCTGCCGCCATGGACCGCTCGTTTTGATCCGTGAAGGTGTCTTCATCAAAAGCCCATTCAGAGATCTTGGCATCCCGCTCCAGCAAGGCCCATAGCGGATCAAGGTTCTTGGAGAACTTGGCGCTGATGGGCACGATCTCATGGAATTCCATCAAATCCTTGTAGCGGGCCACGGTCTCCAATAACCTTCCTTTGCTGAGCAGATCAATCTTGTTCAACAGCAGGTAAACGGGCAGTCCCCCGGTTTTCAGCCGCTTGGCAATGGCTATTTCGCCATCACCAAGAAAGCCATCCGCGTCCACCACCCAAAGCACCAGCTCCGCATCCTGAAGCACGCCATCCACCTGGGCCATCATGCGGTAATTCAAGGCGTGCTGAGGTTCATGGATACCTGGCGTATCCAGGAATACCAACTGTGCCTCTCCGCGATTCACGATGCCCAGAATGCGACTTCGCGTGGTCTGGGGCGTCTGGCTCACCGCCGCGAGCTTTTCACCCACCAGAGCGTTCAGCAAAGTGCTCTTGCCGGCGTTGGGCATACCCACAATAGCCACCATGGCACAGCGTTTTTCACCCACGGTGGATACCTCGCTTGGAATCTCGAATGAATTTCACCAGGTAGGCCACTTCGGGATGCTGACCGAATTCTGATTCCACTTCGCTCAGTGCTTCTTCCCGCAGCAGGCCCATGTGGAACAGAATGCGATGGGCTTTTTTCAGTGCCTCGACGGTCTCTGGACTGAACCCCCTGCGCTGGAGGCCGACGGTGTTCACGCCATAGCTCTTGGTGTCGCGGGCTCCGACGGTTTTCATGAAGGGCAGCACATCCAGGGTGGCGACAGTGAAGCCCCCCATGAACGCGTGGTCCCCCACGCGGCAGAATTGGTGGACCGCCGAAAACGCGCCGATGTTGGCGCGGTCGCCCACTACCACATGGCCTGCCAGCGTGGCGCAATTGGCGAAGATGGTGCCGTCACCCACGTGGCAATCGTGGGCGATATGCGAACCCGTCATTAAAAAATTATCACTACCGACGCTGGTGATGCCTCCGCCAGCCTCGGTCCCGCGGTGGGCCGTGAAGCCTTCGCGAAAGGTGTTGCGATGGCCGATGACCAGCTTTGTAGGCGCGCCGCTGAACTTCAGGTCCTGGGGTTCGAGACCCAGCGTCGCGTGGGGGTATACGACATTCTCCTCACCCAATTCCGTGTGAGGGCCGATGACCACGTGGCTCCGCAATACCGTGCGAGCGCCAATTTTCGATGAGCCTTCCACCAAGCAGAAGGGGCCGATGATGACACCCTCGCCCAACTGGGCATCGGGATGCACGACCGACGATGGATGAACCGAGGCTGGAATGTGGATGGGAGAGCTCATTTGGAACCACCCTCATCCGCCAGGTCCATTAGCATGGACATGAATTCTGCCTCGGCCACTTTAACGCCCTCCACAAAGGCTTCCCCACGCATCTTGCAAACGCGGCCCTTCAAGCTGATCACCTTGATTTCCATCACGAGCTGATCGCCGGGCAACACGGGCTTTCGGAATTTCACGCCATCAATGCCCATGAAGTAGATGACTTTCTTATCCCTATCCTCGAAGTCCCGCATCATCAGGCAGCCACCAGTTTGCGCCATGGCTTCCACGATGAGGACACCCGGAAAGATTGGCCGCTTAGGAAAGTGCCCCTGAAAGACTTCCTCATTGAAGGAGATGTTCTTGAGGCCACGAATCCATTCCTTGGGCTCAAAATCCAGAATCCGATCCACCAGGAGCATGGGATACCGATGCGGCAACAGGTCCATGATTCCTTGTAGATCAATGGTGTGGGGCGTCCTTGCGTCCGTCATGCAAATTCTCCGAATGACTCGAGTATCTCACACCGAGTCCCGTGCGCTGAGGTCTCGCTCCTGCTAGCTTCATCTGATGGCTTCATTGGGCCGGCACATCCTGGCGGAACTTGGCGGCTGCAACGCGGCCCGGCTGGCTGATCTGTCGCTCGTGGAATCTTCCATGCTGGACGCGGCGCGAATCTCTGGCGCCACCATCGTCACCTCCAGCTTTCATCATTTCGCGGGGCAAGACGGCGGCCAAGGCGTGAGCGGGGCCGTTATCATCGCCGAAAGTCATCTGGCCATCCACACCTGGCCTGAGCACCAATTCGCCGCCGTGGATTTCTTCACCTGCGGCAAAGGTGTGGATGTGCGAAAAGCCTTGGATCATTTAAAGAAAGCCTTTCAAGCCGAGACCGAGGAATTGCTGGAAGTCGAGCGAGGTCCACTTCGGGTTGGGGCCGTGATCATTCGGGTTTGAGTCAGCGACCGTAATAGGCTCAACCCCTACC
>JANOLT010000418.1:0-2234 GCA_031419915.1 Holophagaceae bacterium | reverse complement strand
CCGACGCTTCCGTTGGTGATCCAGGCCTTGGCGCCGTTCAGTCTCCAGCCACCATCCACCTTCGTGCCTTTGGTCTTCAGAGCGGCCGCGTCGCTACCTGCATTGGGCTCGGTGAGCATGAAGCCGCCGATGACTTCACCCGATGCGAGAGGCTTGAGGTACTTCTGTTTCTGCGCTTCGGTGCCGAAATTCAGGATGGGTGCACAAGCCACGGAGTTGTTCACGCTCATGGTCACGGCCACCGATGCATCCACCCGAGCGATCTCCTCGAGCGCCAGGATGTAGCTCAGGAAGTCCACGCCTGCCCCGCCGTAGGCTTCAGGTACGTTCATGCCCATGAAGCCCATTTCGCCGAGTTGCTTGATGATCGCGGCCGGAAATTCCGAGGCGTGGTCCCGGGCCATGGCGCCGGGTTCGATCTCGTGAAGCGCGAACTCCCGCGCGGCGTCCCGGATGGCGAGCTGGTCTTCGGTGAAGAAAGGAAACATTTAAACTCCTCGGGAAAAATCTAGCGCAAATCAGAATGTGGCTGACTTCCTATTCCAACACCTGCCGTAGCAGCCGCAGCGCGGCTTTGGAGCCCTCCCACCTCATCAAGCCATGGGCCTCTTTGAACCCGCACCATTTGAATTCGCTGTGTTCATCAGGAGCAAGTTGCACGGGCGAATCGCGGGGCACTTCCATATGGAAGCAGGTTTCTGTGTTGAAGCGCGGCTCAGGATCCGGGAAATGGATGATGCTCGAATCCACCCAGAAGCTGTGTTTCAACGGCAGGGGAGTCAATTTGCCGCTGAGGCCCGTCTCTTCCTTCAGCTCGCGGTGGGCGGTTTCCTCACACTTTTCGCCGGGTTCCATCATGCCCGTGACGCTCTGCCACCATAATCCGTGGGCCGGCACCCGCAGCATCATCAAGATTTCAGGACCCTCTGGGCCGCGCCTCCAGGTGAGGGCGTTGACACTTTGGCTAGGCGGATTGGAGGGCTGGAGATCAAGCCCAAGATACTCGCACAGGTGCTGCTGGAGGAGGTCCGCAGCGGTCTCGAAATCAGGAGCAGCATCTCCCAACAAGGAACGAAGCGAACAGACTCCTTTATCGGTGAAGCCGCAGGGCGTGATCCATCCAAAGTGCGCGAGATCCGGCTCCACATTGAAGGCGATGCCGTGAGTGGTGATCCAGCGGCGCAGGTGTAGGCCAACCGCTCCAAGTTTCTCAAGGCCGCGTGGGGTATTCACCCAAATGCCTGGTGCGCCCTTCAGCCGATCCGCCGCCACGCCGAAATCCGCCGCCGTGCGAATCATGGCCTCTTCAAGGCCCCGCACAAGATGGCCCACGTCCTGGCGTCCGCCAACAAGATTGCAGATGGGATAGACCACGATCTGTCCCGGGCCGTGGTAGGTGACCTCGCCACCGCGATCCGTTTGCTGGATTTCCACGCCATGCTGTTCGCAAAACGCAGGGCTGACGTGGATGTCCGCCGTTGAAGCGTTCCGGCCCAAGGTGAAAACCGGATTATGCGAAAGCATCACCAGCTGATCTGGATTTCCAGCGTTCGCCACGTACTCCGCGAGGGCCTTCTGCATCCTTAGTCCGGCAGTATAGAAAACAAAACTGAAGCGCCTGAGCTGGGCGGGTCGAAGGGTGTCAAAGCCAGTGTTACTCATGGCACCCAGTGTGGCACCACCAAGCGCCTCATCTCATTCAGGACTCTCTGATTTGGTTTGAAAAAAACACTGTAACCGCGAATCAGTGTTCATCGGTGTTCATCTGTGGTTTCAGAACTATTCAGGTGGGTGCGGCGGCGATCACGTCCATGACAGGATTCAAACTTAGCTACATACCATTTCGCGAAAATTTGCGTCATTCGCGGTTACATTTTTCACCTCGGACCCAGGACTCATGGGGCAGCAGCGCATCCAGGTAATGCCCAAGAGCCATATCCAGCCAACGTCTGGATGGGTTGCCCTTGGAGAGATAGCCCATGTGCCCACCGGTGGATTCGATGTGGAGGTGGACCGAATCAGATACTTTGAATTCCCGGAAAGATTCCACCGCCACGAAGGGGTCATCCTCGGCCATGAGGATCACCGTGGGTGTTTGGATATTGGTCAGATGGGGGCCCGCCGAGCAGCGTTCGTAATAGTCATCACGGTCCCTGAACCCGCTTGCCGGAGCCGTGTAGAACTCGTCGAAATCCATCAGTGTGCAGAAGCGTGGAATCCGGTAGATGTCCTGG
>JANOLT010000417.1:0-3211 GCA_031419915.1 Holophagaceae bacterium | reverse complement strand
CCGATGAAGCCACCATCCGGGACTGGATCGGATTTGGAATGCGGGAAAGTCTGGCCATGATTCCTGGTCTGGAAGATCCCAAAAAACTCGAAGAAGCCTTGGACCGCTACGTGGATGCCTATCGTGAAGATGGCGTCTTCGAACACGAGGTTTACGAAGGAATCCATCTCATGCTGGCCCGCCTGAAGCGCCAGGGGCACCGCATCTACATCGTGTCGAGCAAGCCCGGGCTCTTCGCCCGGCGCATCACCTACCAGTTTGATTTGAATCTCATCTTTGACGATGTTTTTGGCGCCGAACTGAAGGGTGCCTGGCAGCCGAAGACAGTGGTGCTGAACCGCCTGCGACAGGAGGGCAGGATTGGGCCAGGCGGCTATTTCATCGGGGACCGAGGCGATGATATGCGAGCTGCAAAGGATCACGGACTCCACGCCATCGGCGTGACCTACGGGTATGGCAGCCGGAAGGAATTGCTGGATGCAGGCGCTGAAATTCTTCTGGATTCAGTGCCGGATTTGGATGCCTGGCTGGCGCGGGAATTAACGGACCCTGAAATCCACGACGCGTTTACGAGAGCCGAGTGATGTGGACCATGGGTTAAAGAAGCAACCGCGAATAACGCGAATTCACGCGAATCAATACACGGGGAGCCTTTTGATTTATTCCTACCCCCAGCTCCATTCGCGTTCATTCGCGGCATTCGCGGTTCCACATCCTTTCTTCGTGTCTCTTCGTGGCTTATTTCTCTCCAAAGTTAACGGAAATGGGGATGCGGTGGTTGCCGAACCCGCGTGAAAATTTTTCGAAGTGACCCACGATCTGAACGCCACAGTCCGGGCAAAGACCACTTTCTGTCAGGCGATAATCCCCGATCTCATACCAGTCGCGCGCGATGAGCAGCGCCTTGCAGGATGGGCAGTAGGTCGAACCGCCGGATGTGTCATGCACATTGCCGGTGTAAACGTGGTGCAGCCCAGCTGAAAGAGCGATGGCGCGGGCTCGCTCAAGCGTTGTGAGAGGCGTGGCTAGAATGTCGGTCATCTTGTAATCGGGATGGAAAGCACTGAAATGAAGCGGGACACCAGGGCCCAGCTCTTCCGCGATCCATTTCGACATGGCTGTGATTTCTTCAGTGGAATCGTTCTTGCCTGGGATGAGTAGCGTCGTGATTTCCAGCCAAGTATCGGTTTCGTGCTTGATGTAACGAAGGGTATCAAGCACAGGTTGAAGATGCGCCACGGTGAGCCTGAAATAGAAGTCCTCGGTGAATGCTTTGAGATCCACGTTGGCCGCGTCCATCTTCGCGTAGAACTCCCGGCGGGGCTCTGGATGGATGTAACCGGCTGTCACGGCGACGGTCTTGATGCCCCGCTCATGGCAGGCGTCGGCCACATCCATGGCGTATTCCGCGAAGATCACCGGGTCGTTGTAGGTGAAGGCCACACTCCGGCAGTTCCATTCTTCAGCGGAGCGTGCGATTGCATCAGGCGCAGCCTGGTCCATCAGCCGGTCCATGTCCCTCGACTTGCTGATATCCCAATTCTGGCAGAACTTGCACATCAGGTTGCAGCCAGCGGTGCCAAAGGAAAGCACGCTCGATCCTGGATAGAAATGATTGAGCGGTTTCTTCTCGATGGGATCAATGCAGAACCCGGACGAGCGCCCGTAGGTGGTCAACACCATCTCGCCGACGATATTTTGCCGAACGAAGCAGGCACCCCGCTGGCCTTCGCCAAGCTTGCAGTCGCGGGGGCATAAATCGCACTGGATTCGCCCATCTTCGAGAGGGTGCCACCAGCGGCCGGGGAATAGGGATGGTTCCATCATCTTCACCTGCGCGTGGTGGAATATTCGTGTTCGCGCCACTTGGCCACGGTGTAACGGGAAATCTGGATTCCATCGCACCAGAAATCCGCCGGTAGCCCGGCCTTTTGTTTCAACTGGACCAGAAAGGATTTCGGGTCCGGCAACTGTTCCCATACCTGTGGCAGGAAGGTGCCTCTTTGCCCTCCATATTCCAACACCACGCCGTCCACACCCGGGCGCAGTAGCGTGAGCAGATGCTTCTGATTTTCGAAGGCTAGGCTCTCCATGGTTGAGAGCAGTGAAACTTCAATCTCGATATCTGGGTATTCATGCCGCGACAAGGGCGCGAACCTTGAATCATGAAATGCTGCGGCGCACGCATTGGTTTCCACGTCCTCGCGTAGCGGCCTTTGCGCCAATAGGCTTCCCACGCAGCCGCGCAGCTTACCGTGCATCTGGAGCGTGACAAAAGTCGCACCGGGCTCCTGAAGCCAGTTGGCTGCATCGAAAGGAGGCGCGGGTTCGCCCAGCGATCCGGCAATAGCTCCGCGCGCGATGGCCAGGAGCGTCGGCCCGCGATCAGTCGCCATGCGAAGGCTCCTCGGTGAATGCGAATGCCGCATAGCCGACGACCCGGTCACGATCACCGGCTGTGTCGCCGGAATTGCGCAGATCGAGCAGATGGGGTGTCAGCGAGTGATGCCGTGCCGCGAGCAACAGACCGTTCACCGGTGTGGCTCCGCAGGCCTGTTCGTGACTGTCGAGTTGCTGCAATTCCGTGATGCTCGCGCAGGTGTGTCGATCCATTTTCTGAGCGAGATCGTAGGGATGATAGTGGGACAGGTCTGAACTCACGACGATCAGAGTTTCGGGGCCGCCCCACAGGACCTCAATCACTTCCGCCACAGCCTCCGGCGTAGCGCTGCCCACAGCCAACGGCACCACCTGGAAGCCCGAAAGCAGCATCTGAAGGAAGGGCAGTTGCACCTCAAGCGAATGCTCCAGTTCGTGCGCGGCAGGGCTCGTGGACACCTGTCGTAATGGCTTGATCAAATGGACCGCGTCTTGATCTACGGGGATCCTGCCTAGCGGCGTTTCAAAGGCCTGGACACCAGGCAAGGCCAAGCCCGACACAGGCACGCGGTGGGTGGGGCCCAGCAGCACCACGCATCGGATGGTGTCGCGGAGCGGGAAAAGTGACGCATAGGCACTGGCGGCGACCGGTCCGGAATAGATGTACCCCGCATGGGGAACGATCAAGGCCTTGAGCACGCCGGGCAGCACATTCATCTGGGCCGCACCTTTGCACATCACCTGGATGTCGCGGCTCAGCTTATCTGCTTCCCACGGATAGAAAAGCCCGGCCACCGCAGCCGCACGGATTTCCTGTGTCGCGCCCATGCCC
>JANOLT010000416.1:0-5083 GCA_031419915.1 Holophagaceae bacterium | reverse complement strand
GGCTTCGGGCTTCGGGCTTCGGGCCTCGGGCTTCAGACTTCATTGTTGTTCATGTTCCACTTCCGGGATCTATATCAAGATACTGACGCGGCCAACAACGTAGCCTGTAGCCTGTAGCCCATACCTTTGGATACTGAGGATCTGAGTTTCACTACGGATTAAACAGGGCGGATCAATTCTCCGCGGGGGCTTCGGGCTCCACTTCCGGTGTGGTGGGCGGGGGCTCTTCAGGGGCCTTCGGCCTGATCCATCGTCCTTCCGCGTTGAACCGACCCACCCAGGTTTCACCCACACTTTGTCCATGGCGGATGTTGCGGCCCGCTACTTCGACACTTACCACACCCGCGTTGTCCAGAGTGATGGTGAAGGCCCCCTTCACCCGCAAGAGCCAGGGTCCGCTCACCTGCAATGTGCGTTTTTCATCCAGGCCATCGGCCAGAATGTGCACGGGGGATGCATCCTGGGCCCGCAGGATCACCAATAGGCCTTCTTCCGTTCGAGGCACTTCAGGCAACACCTCACCCAGCACGGGATAATCGCGGTTGGTGCCTCGGGGCGGCAGGTGGGGCTGGGCAACGGGTTGCAGACCAGAATACGATCCGGACTGTTGTTCTTGGTTCTCATTCAGTGCCCCACGCTTAAGGTTTGGCCCAGGGACAACCAGCCAAGCCAAAAGGCCGATGGAACCGGCCGTAAGCACGCCCATGACAATGCGCTCAAGCCGCTCCTGCCTTGGATCGGGGGGCTCCTCGGCCATGCTGCCAGGAAGGGATTCCCAGGCTTCCTGATGCTCGGCCAGGTCTACTTCTAGCCGCTCGGCAACCTGCCGGACCAAAGGACGTTCGCTGCCCGTGGGGAGCTGCTCGTAGACATCGGCTTCGAGGGACCGCAAAACGGATTCCTGCAAATTCAAGTCCTTGGCCAATCGCTCCAGGCTCAGTCCCTTGGCTTCCCGGGCCAGGCGGAGCAGCGTTCCGAGAGATTTCCGCTCAGTCATTTCCAGCCGACGGGTGTTTCCACCAGGACTCGCGCCAGCTGATCCCGGCGTTCACCGCGATTGAGACGGCGATCGTCCATGGTGCCCCGGTGGGCCATCACATCGGAGAGCGTCGCCTGCAAGTCATCGGGTGTGATGAACTCCCTGCCTTCGAGCCAGGCTTCGGCCTGCGAGAGAGCCACCCAATGCCTTACCGCGCGGGTTGAACAGAAACCGCCACCGTTGCGGATATTGAATACCACTCGCTCCACGTAATCCAACACCGCATCAGAGATTTTCACCCGCCGCACGGCGGCCCTCACCGCGCGCCATCCCACGAGATCGAGCGAAGCCTGCAGGCTATCCAGTCGCTCCGCGCCAGCCTGGCCAGTGATGACTTTGCGCTCGTTCACCGCATCGGGATAACCCAGGTGTAGTACGCAGGCAAAGCGGTCCAGTTGCGATTCCGGCAGTGGGAAAGTGCCCGCGTGGTCCATCGGGTTTTGGGTGGCAATGACAAAGAAGGGATCCGGTAACTGGTGGGAGCTGCGATCCAGCGTCACCTGGCCTTCGACCATGACTTCCAGCAGCGCGCTTTGGGTCTTCGGACCAATCCGGTTCAGCTCATCAAGCAGGAGCACATTGCAAAACACCGGCCCCTGCTGAAAGCGGAATGATTTGGTTTCCGTGTCCCAAAGGTGCACGCCCAGCAGGTCCGAGGGCAGTAGAACAATGGTGCCCTGAACTCGCTGAAAGCTGCCGCCCAACAGCCTCGATAGCCCCTTGGCCAGGGTGGTCTTGCCCACGCCCGGCAGATCTTCCACCAGCACGTGACCGCCGGATAGTAGGACCGCAAGCGCCCGGCGGACTTGTACCTCCTTGCCCACCACCACAGCCGATAGAGCCGCCAGCCCATGGTTCACTTTCGCTCGCGCTTCTGCGATTGCGGCTGAGTCAAAGGATGTAGCGATGGATGTCGGGGTCATGAAGGTCCGCGATGTGAACCCCCATGTTCGCAGAACCGGGGGCTACGAGGTATGAGGTAGTAAGGGATGAGGTACGAGGCCATCTTTTACCTCGCAACCTCAAACCTCAAACCTCATCCCTCATACCTCGAAATTCCCCGTTCCTTCGCCCTGGACGCGAAGGCGCGCAGCGTGAGCCCTAGCGAAGCAGCGGCGGCGACGGGATCGTTGGCATGAGTGGCCAGGGCTCGACTAAGAAGGGCAGCTTCGACATGGTGCTGTGCATCCCTCAGCATGGCATCCAGCGTTGATTCTCTTGGCCAAGGCAGGGTCAGCCCGCCCTCATCGTCCTCACCCCCGCCACCACTGGGCGAAGCCGCCAGATCTCGCACCAGCAGGCCCGGCACGCCGTGTAAGGTCGTTTGAGCGCACCAGGCCATCTCCCGTACATTGCCAGGCCAATCGCGTGCCACCACCTGCTTTTCAGCGGAGCGGTCCAAGGCGGGCGCCACCCTGCCTTCTCCCGCGGCGGTCTGCTCCAATAGCGCCTGAAACAGAGGTACTAGATCTTCGTGGCGTTGAGAAAGGCTGGGTAGCTCAAAACGCAACACACCCAAGCGCAGCCGTGCCGAATCGGGTACCGCGGATTCATCGCCGCAGGTCGCCATCCATTGAATTCCGTGTCCCAGCGGCGTGTCCATGGCCTTGAGCAGCTCTGCCGCGGCCTTTGGGCTCAGGTGCTCCAGACCCAGTACCAGCAGACTTCCGCCCTGCAATAGGCCGAAGGTATTCGCACTGATGCCTTCGCTAAGATCCGAGGCGGCCACGGATAAAAAGGGGCCACGAGGCTGGCGCAAAGCGTGGAGCCGCCGCGCCGCCCGGGCTTTTCCCGAACCTCTTGGCCCGATGAACAAGGCGGGAGCATCGCTGTCCGCAGCCGCACGAAGACTCGAATCCAAAACCCGCATGGCCGGTGATAGCGCGATCCAGGGTTCCCGTGGATCCGGCGGGGGCGCTCCTACCAAAGCTTGCAGGCGAACCATGAGCGCGAGAAAAATATCCATGTCGAAGGGTTTGGGCAGAAAATCCTCGGCGCCCAATCGCATGGCTGAAACGATGTCCTTGGGCTCGCCAAATGCGCTCATCAATACCACGCGAAGTCCCGGCTGCGCTCGCTTGGCACGGCGGATGAGTTCCAACCCGCTGATCCCGGGAAGCCGCAGGTCCGTGACCAAAACATCGGCGCCATCCCCTTCGATCCAATTCAATGCTTCGAGCGGATCCGCTGTCGCTCTTAGGTTCCAAGGGCTTCCCTCCAGCGCCTGCATGAGGAGCTTACGGAAACTGTCCTTGTCCTCCACCAGGATCAAACGCATGGGATGAAGCTAGCAGAGTTCCATGAACCTCTGGCTCTGCGCCATGGCCTGGGATTCGAAGAGGACTGCGCCCTCCACCAGATCCAAGCCTGATTCCTGTGCCCATTTCGAAAAGGCCGTGGGCTCTTTGTAGATCCATTCCACGGCCCAGCGCAGGGTTGGTTTCGCAGCTTCCAATTGCTCGGGGAATGGCCTGGGATCACCGGCCTTCATGCCCAGGCTGGTGGCCTGGATCACACCGATGGGCGCGAAGGCCTGCACTGCTTCGGTCCGTGCTGGAGCTTTGCGTGAAAGCTGCATGAATGGTCGCGATTCTTGCTCCAACAGCAGCCGCGTGCTTTTCGCAACACCGCCATTCCCGAGCACTAGAATCGGTCCGTGCGGAAGCTGCTCCAGAGCCACCCATAGTGCCTCAGCATCTGTGTTCGCACCCTGCCAGCCGTCATTCACATTCCGCCGCCAAAGCGTGTTCAGGGGGCCCTTCAATCCAAGATGAGCCGGTAGCGATTCCTTCAACGGGGCCGTGATACTGAGGCCTAACACCTGGAGCGAATCGAGCGCTTCTGCTGCTTCTTCCACATCACCGCATTCCAGCGGAAGGTAGATCAGATCCTTTTTCGCCTGCTGGAATCGCAGGTTATGGAAGGCCGGGCCGCGGGAATGCAGCACTGGTTCACCCATGACGGCACAAAGATCCGTGTGCTCCGTCACAAGATGACAACCCCACTTTTTCAAGGTTGAAAGTCGCACCTGCCCTGGGGCCGCGGCCACGCCATCGTCCGGCGCTGCGTAGGTGAAGGCCCCGCCCCAGGCCCGTTGCAGGCATCGGCTTGCCACGCCCTTCGGCCCCAGGAGAAAGGCGGAAAACATAACGCCTGCTTCCTTCGCGCGATGGAGTGAAGCCTTCATCCGCGCGTTGTCCGACAGTCGCGCTGCGTGGCCCACCCACTTAAAGGCATCGCCATCGGGCAGTGATTTCATGCGCTCATCGAGGTCGAATTCACCCGGTTGCACGTGCACCGAACGCAACACCTTCAGGTCGGGGCGAAGGGAGATGAGCCAATGCGGCAGTTCCAATTCCCATTCCAGATCAACCCATGCGGGCCCCGCCTCGGCGGCTTTACGAAGCCGCGCCAGCCGTGATTCTTCATCACCTGCAAAGCGCCCGTGCTCCGAAGCGCGGCGGCAGCTGACCAGACATCGGCCGCCCAGATCCCGCACCAGTTGAGCAGCATCGTGCTCAGGGAAAAGATCCAGTCGCAGTTCCGGCAGCGCGTCGTCGGGCAATGAGCGCGCACACGCCACCGCCGCTTCCCAGGTGGGATGGGTGAGCGTGACGATGAAAAAAGGAAGGGCCACAGATGTTCCCCGTGCAAAAAGCTATTGCCGCAGATTACGCAGATTACACAGATAAAAAATAATGAGCATCCAAGTATTTTTTTATCTGCGTCATCTGCGTAATCTGCGGCTTATTTTTCTACCTGCGGCTTTATTTCTCGTTGAAATCTGCGGCCTTTTTCGCGGCTTGCCAGGCGGCTTCCATCTGTTCAAGGCTGCGGTGATCCCAGCCGCCGTGGGCTTTGGCGTCGTCTTCTACTTTTTCGAAGCGGCCTTTGAACCGCATCATCTGGCGGCGCAGGGCACGATCGGGATCCACGCCTTTCTTGCGGGCCCACTGCATCAATGAAAAGATCACGTCGCCAAATTCCGCTTCCACCCGCAATGCGCTGCTCTCAGCTTGAAGCTCAGCGATTTCTTCCACGACC
>JANOLT010000415.1:0-2113 GCA_031419915.1 Holophagaceae bacterium | reverse complement strand
GTCGAACAGCGAGCCTTCGGGCATGGGCTGTTCAAGCTGGCTCAAGGCTTGTGCTTCCAGATTGCCTTCGCCAAAATCCCCGAGGTGCGGGAGATCCGAGAGGCTTTGAAGGCCGAAGTGCAGCAGGAATTTCTGCGTGGTGACATACATCATGGGCCGTCCGACTACGGATTTGCGGCCCGCGATTTCCACAAGCTCACGCTCCAGCAAGCTTTTTAGTTGATTGGTGGAGGCAGTGATGCCACGGATCTCGTTGATTTCCGGGCCCGTGACGGGTTGGCGGTAGGCGATGATGGCCAGCGTTTCGATTTGGGCGGGCGTCAATTTTCCACTGCGGATGGTGGTGACGAGCTTGCTCACCAGTTCTGCATATTCAGGTGCCGTGGCAAGCCTCCAACCTCCACCTACCTCCAGCAGGCGTGACCCTCGCGGCGGTTGCAGCCGGGCGTCCAGCATCTCCAGCCCTTGGCGGATAGCACCTTCGCCGAGGTCCGTCAACTCACGCAGCTTGGCGAGATCCAGCACCTCACCGCTGGCCAGCAACAGCGCTTCCAGCGCGCCAGCGAGATCGCCACCGCTCTCGAAAAGAGGTTCCTGCTGAAAGAGATCGTTCGTCATTCAAAAGCTCCAAGTCGCTGCCCAACTTTCACGTCACCATCTCTCCGCTCTGGTTTCCAAACATTGGCCTTGGGTCCAGCGATGAGCAGCACCACCGTGCTGCCAAAGGCGAAACAGCCAAGATCCTGGCCCGGTTCGCAAGGCAGATCCGCCACAGCGAACGTCCCGTCCTTGGGCAATTCACGGCCCTGCCTCCAGCGCGCATCAATGAGCACGCCGCCGACGTGGGTTGCGCCTACAAGGATCGTGGCCACTTCGAGTCCATCATCTGCGCCGGTTCCGGTGGCGACCCAGGTGGCGCGGCGGTTGCGTTCGTAAAGTCTCCCGATATTCAAAGTCGAAGCATCGTTCACGGGCCATAGCTCGCCTTCCACGCGGCCCACGGCGCTGACGTTGCCAATTAATGGCACATGGATGCGGTGATAGTCCTTGGGCGCGAGATACAGCGTCAGATAGTGGCCGCCTTCAAACCGCTTCGCATCCGCATCGTGTTTGAGCAATTCCGTGATGCGGTAAGGCAAGCCCTTCGCTTGAATCGCCATGTCCTTTTCAATGCGACCGCTGGCAATGATGCGACCGTCCACAGGGCTATTGATGAAGCCGGGAATGCTCGGATCCTGCGGTCGCAGGCCGGGTTTCAGGCGCCGGGTGAAAAGTGACTGAAGACTTTCGTAGTCCTGTAATGGATGTTCTGCTTCCGTGAGATTCAATCCATAGCTGTGCGCGAAATGGCCCAGCAGCGGTGGACGCAAAAAGGCCGGCAATGTCCGGTTGGCTGCCCAGCCCACCGCGGCAGATCCCAATTTTTTTGGATAAAGGCGGAGTAAACGAAGGGACAAGGGACCGCGCCCAGGCGCCAGCACCAGCAGCAAAAAAAAGACGACTGCATAGATCGCGGCAAGCTTGGGGGATGGAGGCCAAAACGTCATGATTCCAAGGTATCAGGAGGCCCGGGCGATTCTGGTGCTTTCACTTGGAGATGCAGGAGTATCCATTAGCATCCGGCTTATTGCGTCAGCACGAAGTGGTCAATTTCCCTTCCGTCTTCGGCTGACCGGCTCAGCCGCTCTCGCGTCTTCGCTTGCCCTACCAGGGTTCCCGTCTCTGCAAGGCCCCTTGGCCAAGCAGGAGCGCGCATGCGCGCGATCGACGGGAGCGCCGCTGCCGTTCGAATCCCCCACTCTCCGCCAAAAGAGCCGCTGGTCACGAGGGTGATCGCGACCCACGCGAGCTCTTGGGATTCACTTCGCGCTGCGCGCTCCGTTCCGCGGCACTGGCTGCGCACGGGCCTCCGCCTTCGGCGGACCGGCTATGAACGCTCGCGCGTTCTCCGCCTGGCCCGACCTGCGCGCCGCTGCCGTTCGAATCCCCCACTCTCCGCCAAAAAAAGCTGTGGTCACGAGGGTGATCTCGACCCACCCGGTGTTTTGGGATTCACTCCGCGCTTCGCTCTCCGTTCCGCGTCATCGGCTGCGGGCGGGCATCCGCCTGCGGC
>JANOLT010000414.1:0-2382 GCA_031419915.1 Holophagaceae bacterium | reverse complement strand
CCCCTCCAGCTATCGGGCGCAGGGCGCCCTCCTGCTCACTACGTTCGCAGAGCTGGAGCCTCTATGCCGGACGAAGGACGACGTAGGGGCGAATAGGACTTTTGGGAAGGGCGGCTTACCCTTGCTCATGCGTTGTCCCTTTTGCGCACATTCCGAAGATAAGGTTGTGGATTCTCGCGAATCCAAAGAAGGCGATGCCATTCGTCGCCGCCGCGAATGCTTGGCCTGCGGCCGCCGTTTCACCAGCTATGAGCGCGTGGAGGAATTCCCGCTTCTGGTGGTGAAGAAAGATGGGCGACGAGAAGCCTTTGACCGTAACAAATTGCTCCGGGGCCTGAGTATCGCTTGCCAAAAACGACCAGTCTCCCTGGAGAAGCTGGAAGAAGCCGCTGGCGATATCCAGGCCCGGCTCCTCGAACGGCCTGATCGCGAGCTGCCCAGCCGGGAATTGGGCGAGCTGGTGATGGACGCACTCAAGCATCTCGATTCAGTCGCCTATGTGCGCTTTGCGAGCGTCTACCGCGACTTCAAGGACTTGCCGGATTTTGTGCGTGCCCTGGAAGAAGCCCTGCTGCACCGCGATTCCAGGCCTGAAGCCTATTCAGAATTGCCACCCAAACCGCGGCCAACATCCTTGTCGGCAGGCCGGGAATTGCCGCTGTTCCCCAGCGAAGACACACCCGCCAAGCGGGGCAAGCCCAAGTGATGCGGGTGGGAAGCAGAAGGGAACGCTAAGCTGGTACCAGAGGTATTCATGGCCGAGGAAAATGGTTCCCAGCTCTTGCAGATCGAAGAAACCCCCCGCATCCCTGAGGTATTGCCGGTACTGCCACTAAGAGACGTTGTGGTCTACCCCTTCGTCATCCAGCCCCTGAGCGTCAGCCGCGAGAAATCTTTGAAGGCCGTTAACGCCGCGCTGGTGGAAAGCCGGATGGTTCTGTTGCTCTCCCAAAAGCAGGTTGAGGTGGACAACCCTGGCCCCGATGATCTCTACCGTATCGGCACCGCGGCGCTCATCATGCGCGTGCTGAAGCTGCCCGATGGACGCATCCGCGCTTTGGTGCAGGGAATCCAGCGCGTGCGCGTGGAATATTTCACCGAGACCGAGGAGTTGTTGAAGGCGCGTGTGGAACCCGTGACAGAGCCCGAAGGGGTGGCCCCCACGGTGGAATCCGATGCACTCATGCGCTCGGTGAAACAGACCCTCGAAAAGGCTGTGTCTTTGGGCAAGACCATGCCCCAGGAAGTTCTGATCATCGCATCCAACTTGGAGAACCCCGGGCGACTGTCGGATCTGGTGGCCTCCAACCTTGATCTGAAGCCCCAGCAGCTGCAGGAGGTCCTGGAAATCACAGAACCGCTGCCCCGCCTCAAGCGCGTGAACGAGCTGCTGATGCGGGAGATCGAACTGCTGGAGGTTCAGCAGAAAATCACGCTGGAGGCGAAAGGCGAGATAGACAAGGGGCAGCGGGAGTACTACCTGCGCCAGCAGCTCAAGGCCATCCAGCAGGAATTGGGCGAAGGTTCTGAGTTGGCGGAAGAGATCCAGGCCTTTCGCGACAAGCTGGCCAAGCTCATCGTCCCCGAAGAAGTGATGACGGAGATCGAGCGGCAGTTGAAGAAGCTCGAGCGGATGCATCCCGACAGCAGTGAAACCGCGGTTACGCGCACCTATCTCGAGTGGATGACGGAGCTGCCCTGGGGCATCCAGGATGCAGAAAGCTTGGATCTCATGAAGGCCGCAGAAGTCCTGGACGAGGATCATTACGGCCTTAAAAAAATCAAGGAACGGCTGCTTGAATTCCTCGCGGTGCGAAAACTGAATCCCAAACTGAAGGGCACCATCCTTTGTCTGGT
Source organism: Holophagaceae bacterium (assembly GCA_031419915.1). Lineage (GTDB taxonomy): Bacteria > Acidobacteriota > Holophagae > Holophagales > Holophagaceae > JANXPB01. The sequence goes on along the minus strand of JANOLT010000414.1, from coordinate 525 downwards.
GGGTCCGCCGGGCGTGGGTAAAACATCGCTCGGGCGCAGCGTTGCCAAGGCTCTCGGCAGAAAGTACGCGCGCATATCGTTGGGCGGCGTGCATGACGAAAGCGAAATCCGAGGTCACCGGAGAACCTATGTGGGCGCCATGCCTGGCCGGATCATCCAGGCCCTGCACCAAGTAAAATCCATGAACCCCGTGATCATGCTGGACGAGGTGGACAAGATCGGGCGCGACATGCGCGGGGACCCATCCGCGGCTCTGTTGGAAGTCCTGGATCCGGAGCAGAACCACACCTTCAGGGACCACTACCTGAACGTGCCGTTGGATCTTTCTCAAGTGCTCTTTCTCGCCAACGCCAACGAACTGGATCCCATTCAACCGGCCTTCCGGGATCGCATGGAGATCATCCACCTATCGAGCTACACGCTGCAGGAAAAGCTCGGCATCGCGGTGCGGCATCTCGTCCCCAAGCAACTGGAGAAACACGGTATCAGCGAAAAGCAGTTGGTCTTCACCAAAAGGGGGCTCAC
>JANOLT010000413.1:0-6366 GCA_031419915.1 Holophagaceae bacterium | reverse complement strand
CACGCCGGGCTCCTGGTAAAGCTGGCCGCTCTGGCTCAGGAAGGCCGTGCCTTCGTGAAAATAGTCCGTCTCGAAAAGAGAACTGGTGCCCTCGCAAGAACTCGGCGTAAGGATGGGCGCATCCAGCAGCGTGAACCCGTCGGTATCAAAAAAGTCGCGAATGGCTTTCACGATGACGTGGCGCACGCGGATGATGGCCCACTGGCGTTTTGAACGCAGCCAAAGCGTGCGGTGATCCATCAGGAATTCGATGCCGTGGTCTTTCGGCGTGATGGGAAAGTCCACGGATGGCGCGATGAGCCGTAGCGACTTCACCAGGATTTCCGGTTCACCTGTTTTCGGATGTTGCTGGACGATGCCCGTGAGCGATATGGCCGATTCCTGGGTGAGCTTGCCAGCGGTTTCATAGCTTTCCGCATCCGCTTCGCTGGCGCCCACCACGCACTGCACGAAGCCAGAGCCATCCCGCAACTCGATGAACCGGGTCTTGGACGTGCGGGCGTTGCGCACCCAGCCACGCAGGGCGACTTCCTTCCCGATGTGGGATTTCAGGTGATGGACTTCTGTAAGTGGGGCAGACACGGGAACTCCAGCGCAGAATTCTTCATTGTGCCGCGTGCAGGCCCCAGGCCCAAATGCGAAGCGGCCCACTGGGGGCCGCTCCTGGATTCCGGATTATTTTCAGAACGGGATATCTTCGTCGTAGCCGCTCGAAGGGGGCGGTGGCGCCATGTCATCGAAATCCTGGCCGCCACCGGAATGAGCGCCCACACCAGCACCTGCATCCGCGCTGGATGCGCCAGAGTTGGCCCGGTTGTAGCCGCCTTCACGCTGGCTCCCGCCTTCATCCATGCGACCCAGCATCACGAAATGGTCACAGCGGATTTCGGTGACGTGCTTCTTCACCCCAGCCTGGTCTGTGTATTCGCGGTATTGGACGCGGCCTTCCACCAGAATCTGCTTGCCCTTGCGAAGGTATTTCTCGGCGATCTCGGCCTGCTTGCCCCAAACGACAACATTGTGCCATTCGGTTTTGCTTTGTTTTTCTCCCTGAGGATTCTTCCAGGTCTCGGTGGTGGCGATGGAGAACCGTGCCACCGGCTGGCCCGAGGGTGTCACCTTGAGTTCGGGATCCTTTCCAAGATTCCCGATCAGCATTACTTTGTTCAAAGATCCAGACATGCTTCCTCCTCGGCGGAGCTCTCCGCCGTTCAAACCCGATTCTCAGGAAATCTGAGGGGGTGTAGGGTGCTAATGATCCTCTTAGGAGTAAATGTGTCAAGCATCCTCATAACCTGCCGGAATAAGCAGCTGGCCATGCGGAATTATGTGCCGGCCATTCACGTGGCTGGATGGCATAAGCCCATCCAGCTGGTTTCGCCCGATGACCCCACGCCGAGCCTTGATGGCGTAGCCGGGCTGCTGCTTTCGGGTGGTGGCGATGTGAATCCAAAGTATTGGGGCGAGGAGGTGCATCCCAAGGCTCAATTGGATGATGAACGCGACGAATTGGAATTGCCGCTCATCAGGGCCGCGTGGGAAAAGGGCATCCCAATCCTTGGCATCTGTCGGGGTGAGCAGATCCTCAACGTAGCGCTGGGAGGCTCGATGGTGCAGGACATCCCGGATCATTTTGGATGCGAGTCATCCGTGCATCAGCACGGTACGCCCGACATTCCCGAAGTGCGCCACAACGTGTCCGTCACGCACAATTCCAGGTTGTTCCAGTTGTTGGGGGCGGCGTGGGTCCCGGTGAACAGCCGGCACCATCAGGCTGTGAAAGATCTGGCGCCGGAACTGCGGGCCGTGGCCTTCCATCCTGAAACCTTCAAGGGCGGCAAGCCTTTGGTGGAGGGCATCGAAGCCAAGGACATGGATCGCTGGGCCGTGGGCGTCCAGTGGCATCCCGAAAACCTGATGGAGCTGGGCAGCGCAGCCGGTTCTTCGGCACGGGGGCTCTTTCACGGCTTTGTCGCCGCAGTGCAGGACTACTCCTACATGGCGGCAAGCAAATGAAAAAATTCCCGGAGCAGTTATGAACGACACCATCCGTTTTGAAATCCGCGACCGCATCGGCATCCTCACGCTTAACCGCCCGGACAAATTGAACGCGCTCGTTCCTGAGATGGCCGAAGGCTTCATGGAGGCCCTGGCGAAGTCCGCGGAACCCGGCGTGAAGGCCCTGCTGCTGCGGGGGAACGGTCGTGGATTCTGCGCGGGCGGCGACATCGGCTGGATGTTAAAGGGCTTGAAAGAAGGCCGCATCGAAGAGATGAAAGCCCTGCTCACCTTGGGTGCGAAGGTTTCCCATGGTCTCAAGACCTTGCCCAAGCCCGTGATCGCGGTGGTTCAAGGTTTCGCGGCGGGCGCGGGCATGAGCCTGGCACTCAGCGCCGACATCCGCATCGCCACGCCGGACGCGAACTTCAGCATGGCCTTCGTGAAGATCGGCCTGCACCCCGATTGGGGCGGCAGCGTGATGCTCAATATGCTCGTGAACCCCGCCATCGCCCTTGAATTGATGCTCACCGGCGAAGGCATAAATGCAAAGCGCGCCTATGATCTCGGCCTGGTGAATCAGATCGTGGATGCCGAAGTGCTTGAAGACGTTCTTCGGTTCCTGTGCGTCCGTCTGGCCCATGGCCCCAGCGAAGCCTTCGCGCGCATCAAGCAGAGCGCGCTCCGCAACGCGGGCCACACGCACGAAAGCCTGCTGGCCCTGCTGGAAGAAGAAGGCCGCCAGATGGCCGCCACCATGCAGAGCCCGGATGCACGGGAAGGGTTGATGGCCTTTCTTGAAAAGCGGATGCCCGAATTCGCATGAGCAGCCCCTAACCCCTAATCCTTATCCCAGATCCTTTCCGCAATACCTGCAGATTTTTGCCGCTGCCTTGATCGTCTCCGCGCAAAAAGGGCACACCTTGGTGGGGCCCACGTCTGGACCGCCCTCTGGACCGCCCTCTGGACCTCGGTATGGCTGGCTGATCTGGGCGGCTTCGATGAGCTCCTTGATGCGCTTTGCGTCGGATTTGTAATGCCCGTGGCTCGCGATGGGATCGCTGCCTCCGGTGCTTTCGATGAGGATGTCGCTCCACATCAGTCCAGTCTCGATGCGCACCGAGGCCACGCGCTGAAGATGGATGCTCATCTCGTTCACCGTGAACCAGCGGCGCACCCGCCTGACCGCCGCGGTATCCGTGATTTCGATGACCGTGGGGAACAGAAAATTCCCTTTCGTGAAGCGGCTGGTCTTGAATGATTCGATTGGCATGGTGTTCCTCCGGTGAAATTCTTGTTGTAGGGATGAAATGACCTGCACCGATTCCTACATCTAAAGCGTACTTCCTGCATCCGAACCTGGGCTTCTGGTGACCGATGCAACGCGTCGGGGCGCTCTGCCGTGAGCAGCGCCAAAATCCTGTATGCGTGCCAGCAATGCATGAAGGCTCGGATCCTTGGCGTGGACCAGCAATACCTTTTTCGCATCGCCCACAAGGCGCATGAAAGCACCTTCATCCCAAGCCCCGCGGGCCTTCAGCTCTTCCAGCCGACACGCCAGAAGCCCTTTTTGTGACCAGATTTGATCGGGCTTTTCGCGGCGCCCCTGTTCGAAATAGTTCCGTGCGGATGCCAGGTCCAACGATGGATCCAGTTTCTGTTTGAGCTTCCAGCGGGCTCGCAGCAGCGAGGTCTGCCCGAGACTTGGCAAAGCGAAGACAATGCCTACTTTTTTCTTCATGGCGGCGCGAGCCAGTTCCTCAGCCCGGTCCAGTTCACGGCTAGGATCCTGGCCGTGGTCCACCATGAATTCAGCGCGCAGGACCACAATGTCCGCAAGGTTCGTACGGGCGAAAAAATAATCCGGCGTGAGGCGCTGCGATTCCTCGAAGAGATCCGATGCTGCCCGTAGCGTGGGGCCGGGGTCCTGGCCTCGCAGCACCTGGGCCTGGGCCCTCACGCCCAGCGCCCAGATATGGTCGGAAAGGACCTGCCCGGAAGGCTTCAGCCGAACACTTTCCTGGAATTGTCTTTCCGCCACGTCCACCACCGCATCCGGGTTTTCCCCGTTACGTAATTCGAAGAAAGCCTGGGTGGTATAGCAGTTGCCCATGCGCTGATGAAGCGTCGCAGCCTGCTCCGGGTGTTGCAACGCACGTTGAAGGGCCTCCACTGCATTCTTGAGCGATGGGCGCGGGTCCTGGCCCGCTACCTCCAGCAGCTGGGCTTGGCGCCACCAAAGATGCGCAAGGGTACTGAGTACCTCGTTCGACTTGGGATTCAGGACCAGAGCCTGGTTGGCCGCTTTGATTCCTTCTTCTGAAAACGGAAGCGAATCCTGTTTCCATCCCTCCACCTGGCCGGCCCAGAAAAGGTAGATGGAAGCCAGACTGCCGTAGGCCTTCCAGCTACGGGGTCGGATGTGCAAGGCTTCGTCACATGCAGCCTTGGCCCACTCCAGATCACCGGGTTTCCCGGTGGAGGTGGTCAGGCGCAGATGAATGACCTCTGCTCTGCGGCGGGCCTCCATCTCGTAGACCGCAGGCGCGCTGCGGCCCACCTCCTTGGCCTTGGTGATGTCCGCTTCGGCCTCGGCCACCAAGCGTTCCACTTCCTGAGGATTTCGCGCTGCGAAGGGTGCAGCGGCCTGGGTAAACCGCACTTCCGCATCGAACAGATGGGACTGGTAGAGCCAGGGCTGGGCTTCCCGGGCCTTTCTGGAAAGAGCGAGAGCCGCAAGGTAATGGCCTTCAGTGAGCGCCAATTCGGCGGCGGCTAGATCCGGGAGACCATTTTCGCCCGTGTTGGCGCGGCGAAGCAGATCAAGCGCAGGAAGCCGCAGGCTGTCTTCCAATTCCTTGCGGCGGTCCTCCCGGTCGGGACCCGTGACGGATTCCAACGAGGCCCGGTAGAGCCCTGCCTTGGCGAGACCCAGCGATTCGGCAACTTCAAGTGTGTGGTAGCCCGAATCCCAGGCGCGGCTCAATTCGCTGTGGGCGTCTTCCAGATCGCCCAGGGCCAAGTGCGCACGGCCCAAGGCCAATCGGCCCGGTCCTTCGGCATCCCGGCCCTGACTGTTGATTTCTTTATCAAGGCGATTCAGCTCGCGGCGCACCTCGTCTTCCACGGGCTGCACGTTATGGGCCGGCAGCGCGTACACCCTGGCCAACAGCGATTCAAGGCGTTCGGATTCCAGGGAAAAGCGTTGGGCAGCCCGGGCCTGGGCTTGGCTGCGCACCACGGCCACGGCGCTGAATCCGCCCACGAGGAGCAGCGTTGCGGCGGAGGCCCCCACCACACTGGACAGCAGACGATGGCGTTTCACCCACTTTTTCATCCGCCCCGTACGCGACAGCGGCCGCGCGAAAATGGGCTCGCCGTTCAAATAGTGATACAGGTCATCACCCATGGCCTTGGCAGAGTCGTAGCGATCCGCAGGATTCTTCTCCAGCGCCTTGAGGATGATGATGTCCAGATCCAAGGGCAGGTCTGGCACCAGCGTGCGAGGCCTTGGGGGTTCAGTTTCCGTGGCCTTGCGCAGGATGTCCAGGGGCTGATCACCTTCGAAGGGTGGGCGGCCGCAGATGAATTCAAAGCAGGTCACGCCCAGCGCGTAGACATCCGAGCGGCGGTCCAGGGGTTGTCCGCGCGCTTGTTCGGGGCTCATGTATTGTGGGGTTCCAACGGTCTGGCCCGCCTGGGTCAGGGCCGTACCTTCGGAAATCCAGGCCAATCCGAAATCCAGCACCAGAGGCTGCCACGCTCCTTCAGCTGTTTTTTCAACCATTACGTTGCCAGGTTTCAGGTCCCGGTGGATGATGCCCAGCCGATGGGCTGCGTGGACGCCCTCGCACACCTGCGCAATGATCCGCACTTTCTCCTCTAACCGAAGCTTGCCCGCGGCTTCTTTCAGCGTGGTGCCGTTGACGTACTGCATGGCGATGAAGGGCAGGCCTTCCGCTTCGCCCATGGCGAAGACCTTGGCCACGTAAGGGTGCTCGACGCGAGCCTGGGCTCTTGCCTCATTGAAAAAACGCTCCACGTTTTTTCCACCGGTGTGCTGCAATATTTTGAGTGCGACTGGCCGCTCAAGCACAGGATCCATGGCTTTATAGACCCTCCCCATGCCACCTTCGCCAAGGATGTTCAACAAGCGATACGGCCCCCATGGCTCACCTTCAGGGATCCCGGACAGTTTTGCCCAAAGTCGGTGTTCGCCGGGCTGGCTCGGTGAAATACCTGGAGCACCTAGAGGCGCGGCGGTAGGAGAAATGGAATCATGGCGTGGCAATTCGTCATGGGTCATGTCCTGCCAGACCCGCCGCTCCCGGCGCGCGTCTTCCTCCAGGATGTTGATTTGCGATGAAT
>JANOLT010000412.1:0-2028 GCA_031419915.1 Holophagaceae bacterium | reverse complement strand
CGACGAAAGACTCCATCGAGGTGAAAGTAGGGATCAAATCAAAAAATCTTGGATGCGGTTTTAGGCAAAAGGAACGAACTGATTTACGGAAAAGATCATTGCACGGGACAACGGGGTGGACAAGAATTATTTTTTCTTGTGTGAAACTTTTTAGAAAATTGCTGCATCGGCGGGAGAAGCGAGAACGATGGACGGGCCAAATCTGTGGGTCTGGTGATTGCGGAAACGACATCAAAACGAAAACGCCCGGCCATGTGTGATTTCAAAAAAACGAATTGATTGTCAGGGCGATTCTTTCATAAAGAATTTACAGGGGCAAGTTTTTTTATGGACCTGAAACCTTTTCGGGTGTGAGGGCAGGAGAGCCTATTCCTGAGGCCCGTTAATCGGTACCCTCATCCCCCCTGTTCCGCTTCGACTGCATCAGGCCCGTCGTCCTCCAACTCCAGCCTTCTCATCTTTTCCAGGAAGGTGGTGCGTTTCAGGCCCAGTAGTTCGGCGGCTCTTTTCTTGTTGCCGCGGGTGATGGCAAGGCTCTGGAGCAACAGGTTCCGCTCGACTTCGGAGACGACGTGATTCAGATCCAGGCCATCCGGGGGGATCTCGAGGTACCCGGCGGAATTCGGTTCAGGGGTCTCTGCGGGAAGAAGTCCGGGGACCGCGCGTTGAAAGGGTTCCTCCACCAGGACTTGGCCCTCGGGCAGCCGGTCCATCAGGAACGTGAAATCCTGCCGCGTCAGGACAGGGCGCGTTCCGGCCAGGATCACCGCTCGCTCAATGGCGTTTTCCAGCTGGCGCACGTTGCCTGGCCAGGGCATGGCCATGAGCAAGGGATCCACCGTAGGGTGCAAGGCCTTGGGATAGAGGCTATGCTCCCGGGCTTTCCGATTCAGGAAATGCTGGGCCAAGAAGGGGACTTCCTCTCGGCGCTCGCGAAGGGGTGGCATCTGGATGGGCACCACATCCAGACGATAGAAAAGGTCTTCCCGAAAGCTGCCGTCCTGGACTTTCGCCCAGAGATCCGAATTGGTGGCGACCACCAACCGCACATCCACTTTCACCGGGGGACCGCCGCCCAGAGGCTGCACCTCGCGCTCTTGAATGACGCGCAGCAGCCGGACCTGGGCTGAGAGCGACATGGTGCCCACTTCATCCAGGAACAAGGTGCCGCCGTTGGCTTCCCGGAATTTGCCGGGTGTGTCTTTGCGCGCATCGGTGAACGCGCCCTTGTTGTAGCCAAACAGTTCCGATTCCACCAGATTTTCAGGGATGGCACCGCAATGAACGGCTACGAAAGGCTGTTCCCGGTCTTCGCTCAATTGGTGGATGGCCCGGGCGATGACTTCCTTGCCGGTGCCGCTTTCACCGCTCAGCAAAACGGTCGCACGCGTGGCCGCCGCCGCCCGCGCGCGGGCCACCACCGCAGCCATGGCGGGACTGAATCCCACGAGCCCGAGCGCAAGGGCCTGGGTGGCCGTGAATGGAACGGGGGCGCTACTTAAGGGCCTCAGTCCCCCTTGTGGAACCTCTGTGTCCAGTAAGCCCCAGCGCACCGAGCCCAACCGACCCCAGGCGGCCAGAGCTGCTGGGCTTAAAGGCGGTGCTGCCGGACTTCGGAGCAGCAAAATGGGCAGCGCGCCGACTTCACTGAGCAGACGCAACAAGGAGGCCGGGGGCTCGATGCCCGAAGCACTGATGGCCCAAAGATCCGTATCGCGGGGCGGCAGCGCCGGAGTGGCACCGCGATCCACGCTGATCTCCCAGGCGGCCGCCCAGGGGTGTTCCAATCCTTCGCTGGACTCGCCCAGGGTGGACCAATGAAGTCGGTTCAATGCAGTCATCTGATTCCGGTTCCCGATTTCCTTAGAGCCTAGCGTGGCTGAAGCAGAATCAAACCCACATTTCCGATTTTCGATTTTCGATTGACGATTTTCGATTGAAAACTAATCCTCTGGGAGTCCCCAATCGACAATCGACACTTAACAATCGACAATTGGATCCCGGGGGTTCCATGTCGCTGCTCGAATC
>JANOLT010000411.1:0-1741 GCA_031419915.1 Holophagaceae bacterium | reverse complement strand
TACTTCAAAAGGCCATCGGGAGATGGTTCTTCACCGCGAGTCTTACGGGGCGTTACACCAGTTCCCCGGAATCCGTAATGGATGGGGATCTTAATCGCCTCAAAGAAATCTCGGATGCGCCCTCATTCCTTCAGGTGCTTGAGGACCTCATTTCAAGTGAGGTGACAAATGATTTCTGGACGATTTCACTCCCCGCGAATTTAGACAGTTCTTCGGCTCGGAACCCGGAACTGTTTGCTTATGTGGCCTCGCAGAATCGCCTTGGCGCGCCGGTCTTGTTCTCGCATAAAAAAATCCAAGACTTGATTGACCCAGCCCTCAGGACCAAGAAGAAAAGCCTTGAGAGACATCATCTATTTCCTAAAGCTTGGCTGGAACGGCAGGGAGAAACTGACTTCAAGGTCATCAATCAAATGGCCAACTTCGCATTACTAGAATGGCCCGACAATATAGACATCAGCGATGCCGCACCGATGGAATACGTCCCGATGGTCCGTCAAAGGTTTTCACCGGAAGATTGGGATCGGATGTGCGAGATGCATGCACTCCCAGCAGGATGGGAGGAAATGTCGTACTTCAAATTCTTGGAGGCTCGTCGCAACCTAATGGCAGCCATTATTCTCAGAGGGTTTGAAACGCTTCAATAGCCCAGGTCCTTTTATCTTCCAACCATGTCGATTCAACCAAAATTCTATGATCTTGCCTCGCTCACCAAGCCGTTGGTCACGGCTACGCTGGCCCATGCCTACCTGGATCTCGATGCAGATCGCCGTTGGCAGTTGGGTTTTTATGATCGTGAAAAGCCGCTGACGGTTCGCCAACTGCTTTCTCATTCCGCGGGCCTGCCACCTTGGCTCCCCTCCACGGACGAACCCCTGGCGACGCAGCTGAGGCGAACGCCGTTACCGGGAAATCATTCGTTGCTGAAGACAGCCGAGATCGGTGTCTCAACCTATTCGGATTTGGGTTATCGCCTGATCGCCGAGTTGGTGGAGATGGAACTGCTCCTGCCATGGAAGCAGTTGGGGGCCGCGGCTTCTGGCCTTAGTCCGGCGCCCTGGAACGAAGCACCCACGCCCGTTCCGCCGGGTCAGGATTCAGCCGCCTGGGCGATTGCGGAGCCTAACCTTGCCTACCCGGAGCCTGATTCCCATCTACCTCACGACGCCAACGCGAGGGTTGGTATGGCCGGTCATGCGGGCTTCGGGGCAACCAGGGGACAGCTCGAAACCTCGCTGGAGAAGTGGATGGCGGCCCGATGGCCGGACCGCATGGCGGTTGAAACCGCGCATACCGAAGACGGCGAAATATGGGGCCTGGGCCTGCAGCGCGCCACCGCGCCCTACGCGGACATGCTGGCGCGTATCCCCCTCGGCGCCACCGGCACCCATGTGGAGGAAGCGCCGTCCAACTTATTGTCGGAGCCCATACCTTCCACGGAGATGCCCACCCCCACGGCCTTCTGGCAACATCTTGCCTATACCGGCCCAGCCCTTTTCGTGCGGCTGGAAGATCGCTGCTGCATCGCGTTGCTCTGCCATCGCGCGGGGCCAGCGGGCGAACTTCTAAGCCTCGATCAGCTTCGCGCGAGGCGGAGGCAGATGCTGCAATCCATGCTCGATGCTCGATGCTCGATGATCGGGCCACAGCTTGATCAGATTCAGGTTTCCCTCAAGCTGGGATCGTGAACCCGATGGATTGCGCGGCTTTCAGCATGGGCGCGTCGAAAGCCAGGAATTGC
>JANOLT010000410.1:0-6775 GCA_031419915.1 Holophagaceae bacterium | reverse complement strand
GGCTTTGACGACCGATGGCAGGATGGTCGAAATCAATGGCGTAGCGTATTCGCAGACCAAAACCATTCGAAGGGGAGACTCGGATCCATTTATCGTTTTGGCGCACTTCCACAGGCTGGTTGATCTTGATGAAACGGCGTTGGCCGGCGAGGGTCTGAACTCCAGCTTGGAGGATGGCCGAAACCCAGGGTTCAGCGCTGCCATCCAGAATCGGCAATTCTTCAGCGTCGAGTTCAATGAGCAAGTGCTCCACTTCCAGACCCACAAGGGCAGATAACAGATGCTCCACGGTTTGAAGGCGGATGCCATCCTTCACCAAGGTGGTGGCCAGGGTCAAATCCCCCACGTGCTTCGCATTCACAGGAATATCGGTGCCGGAAGGCAGATGGCGGAAGACCAATCCAGTAGCGCGATCCACAGGCACGAGCCGAACGGTGCAGGGCAGGTTGCCATGGAGTCCATTGCCCTTCAGGCTCACAGGCATCGCCAAGGTCTGGGGGCGAGGGTTGCGGTTCCAAATTGTCATAGCAAGCCAATAAGCCTGATTCATGCCAATCTATAATTATTGATTTATTACATCTTAAATCAAAAAGAATAAGTGGATGCCGTGGCTTCAGCGCCTACACTCTGTGGCCCGATTCCAATCTTCAGGGGTTGTGATTTTCAAGTTGGAAGCCGGTGAAGGCACCATCAGGACCCGCCATCCCAGGGCTTCCAGCAATGCCACATCGTCTGTGGCTTCGAATCCCGTTTTCGCGGCCCAGGCAAAGGCTCGCCGCCATGTGCCAAGGAGGGCTACCTGAGGGGTCTGGGCGCGAAAAACGGTTTCCCTCGGGACGGTCTCCAACACCCGACTCTGGCCGTCCACCCGCTTCAGCGTGTCTGTGGAGGCTTCGCCCAGCAGGGCACCATCCCAAGTCTCGAGCGCGTGGATGGCATCCAGGATTGGACCGGCGGGCGGGAAGGGACGAACGGCATCATGGATGAGAACGATGGCTTCTGGTTCATCTGGAAGAACGGAGAGGGCTGCCAGGACCGAAGCTTGGCGGGAGATGCCGCTTTCGACAACCCAGGTCGGCAGGCCAAAGTTCCAGCTTTGGGCCTCACTCATGCGCTGCAGGGGAACCGCCAGCGACACTCCCGCCAGGGCTGGCATCCCGGGTTGGAGAAAGGCCTCAATGGTGGCCTTCAATAAAGGTCTGCCAGCAAAGTCCCGGAACTGCTTGGGTACGCCTCCGCCCATGCGCTCACCTCGGCCACCCGCAGGGACGACCAGATAAACTTTATCGCTGGCGGGTGATGAAGGGCTCGACACCGCGGTCCTTAAAGAATTTGGCAACTTTGTCCGCTGCCCGTTCAGCATCCCTCAGCCGAATGTAGCTGCCAGCCCGCACACGCTTCACGGCGCGACCGTCCCGGGCGACGGCATCCAAAAGGCTCACCGGACCGAATGAACCCTGTTCCAGCTCCCGGCTAAGGCGCTCAATGTTGGCTTTCTCTGCCAAGGCGGCAACCTGGATGGTATAGGGATTCGCCTGATCCAGGGCTGGGTCGAGCGCCTTCGGGGCACCGGAAACATCAACAGTCCGGAAGGATACCAGGGTAACCCCATCGGCCAGGAATCCCAGGTCCAGGGCCGCTCGCATGGAGAGATCGAGGACCCGGCCTTTCGCAAAGGGCCCACGATCATTCACTTTCACAATGACCCGTTTCCCATTGTCCAGGTTTTCAACCTCAAGGTAGGTGCCCAGGGGCAAAGTCCGATGGGCGCAGGTCAGATCCTCGGGATTGAACAATTCGCCACTGGCGGTGGGCTTTCCGGAAAAGCCGTCGCCATTGCCACCGTACCAACTGGCCTCACCGGTTTCCTTATAGCCTCGGGCATCGGAGGTCACCGTACTCGGTAGGTGGCCACTCCGGCGCACGGGCTTTGAGACCTCGACCCGGCTGCAATGCAAGGTGAAGAGCAGGCCCAGGGCAGCGGCCGACGAAGGGGTGAAACGCCGCACCTTACGCAGAAGACCACCACTTTGGGGCTGAGAGGACCGAGGGGCGCACGTGAGTAAACGGATTTCCACCTGACGAGTCCAGATCAGACCCTCAGAATTTCCGTTCATGGCCAGGGGGTAGGTCATGCATCTCCGGATAGCTGGAACCATCGTCACAGTCTATCTATCTAGTGTACCGGAATGCCTTGAGAAGTACAGGAAAAATGCGCGAATGGACCCCATTTTTTAACTAAGGTCATTGCTTGCTATCATTGCTTTTCGGGTATCTCTGATACTTGGAAAGGTCGAGGCTTGTTGCCCCCGGCAAGGAAGGCAGGCGGCAGGCGCTTGACATGGGCTTCGGCTTCTTCACGGGACCTGAAAGACCCATTGAATATTTGTGCGCAAAATTTACCATCATTCATCTTGATTGGTAAAATATAATAGAATATGCCAGCGCCGTCCAACAGCTTGGCAGCGTTTTGAACGGTCTCTTTCTGGCAGGCGATTACAAGGCGAATGGTCCAGGAACCCTTGGGCAGGGTGGCCTTGTGGGCCTTGCCTCGGACATAGGATTTACTCAAGTCCGCATCCTCGGTTGTGGGAGCTGGGACCTTTGGTGAAGGGATGGCCTTGGGGGCAGGGGTCGGCTGAGGTGCCGCAGCAGGCGGTACAGCCTTCGCGGGTTTCTCGGTTTCTGGCGCGGGCGCTTGGATGGGAGCGGCAGGCGTTGGAAGCGGCACTGGAGCCGTAACGCCGCTTTTGCTACTTCCTCTGCTGTCGACGGATGGCACCACCAGCTCATGGGGTGGCAACTGGGGGGTTCTGTTGTGTGTCCACCAATAGCTGACAAAGATTCCTGCACCAACCAACACGCTCAATCCAAGGACGGGCCCCCATCTGATTCCCCTTGGGGCGATTTCTTCTGGAGGCTCGCCGAAGGTAGAGTTGGAAAGCTCTTCAATTTCAGGCGGAAGCCGGAGCAGGGGAACCGCGATGTTCGGTTTGGGCATGACAGCCTGTCCCGACTCCACCCTGTACGGAATGGGAACCTGGTCCCCGATTGCCGGTGGAGGCAGGGCTTGATCATCTTCGTCTTCCTCGCCTGGAAAACCAGGATCAATTGGGACATTGGGTTCTTGTGACCCCTCGGAACCCCAGGACTCCTTGATGCGATCCAAGGCTGAAGGCAGTTGATCCATATTATGGGTTGGTGAGGATGCGGCCTGGATGCTGTGGAAAAGTTGCGGTGTGGGGGATGGGTGCCCATTGGACCAGGCGCGTGGTGCCGGTATCTCTGACAGGCTGATGATCGGTGGGATCAGGGCTTTCGTTTCAGGGGTCTCCTCCAGCAGCACCGGGATCGCGACCGGGGTGACAAGGGCGTCCTCGCTGCCGAGCGGCAGATCCAACAGATCCTGGGTGGAGGGTTCCGGCTGATTTTGCAGGTGCCCCCAACCCATCTCCCGCAGGAATAGGACGAAAACGCCCAGCCGCACTGGCTCCGCGGCGGCATTCCGGCTCAATTCAAGCAAGGTCCGGCGCCCGTTGATGAGGCTGGGGACCCTCGCCAAGTCTGGTGGGAGATCCAGGCCGTTGAGCTTCATCCGGTCCAGTACCATGACCTGCGAAAGGGGCCCCAGCAATTCCAGCAGCCGCTCCCGGTCCTTGAGATTCAGCAGGCCGCCAAGGAGCAGGGCCGGGGTATCCAGGCTCAGCCGGACCACGGTGGTATCCAGATCCTTAGCCGTAAAAATTGGAGCCACGTTTGGGGTTCCGATGGCGCCCCATACGACCCGCTCCACCTGGAGTTTGGCCATGTCAAGCAGATCGCGCTGGGTGATGAAACCCAGTTGGATCAGATTCTTTCCTACGCTCATTCCCGGTTGGAGATTGGACATGGCGTAGTCCATTTGATCCTGGGTGAGGCGGCCTTTTTCCACCAGCAGGTGGGTGAGCCGGTCCAGGGGATGGGTGCTTTGGGCAAAGACGATGCGCCCCTGATCAAAAAAAATGTTCCGCTGAGGATCGCTGCCCAGGCGCCATTGTCCCGTGGCCCCTTCGCGGTGGCGCTGAAAGAGATCCTGAAGGGCCGAGAGCGTTGTCATTTGACCACCCAGCGCTGAAGCTTGAGCTTCCCAACCTTGACCAGCAATTTCATGGCGGTCTTCAGCACCAAACGAAAAGAAGGGTCTGAAATCTTTTCGCCATCCAGGCTCACGGCGCCTTGGGAAATGAGCCGCTCGGCTTCCTTGCGCGATGAGGCGAGACCTTGTTCCACCAGTAAGCGCGCCAACTGGATCTCTCCCTCGGTGGGTGCCATTTCGATCTCGGGGGCGTCATCCAGCTTGCGCTCAGAGAATCGCTTGATCCAGCGGTCTTCGGCTTTTGCGGCTTCCGTGACGCCGTGGAATTGGCTGACAATCTCAAGTGCCAAAGCCTTTTTGGCGTCCATGGGATGGCCAGCCTTCATGGATTCGATTTCAGAAGGCAGCTTATCCGTGAGGAGCAGCCACCAGTCCCACATGGTGGTGTCGCTGATGCTCATGGTCTTGCCGAATTGCGTGTCGGAATCCTCCATGAAACCAATGTAGTTGCCTAAGGATTTGGACATCTTTTCAACACCGTCCATACCCAGCAGCAAGGGCACCGTCAACACCACCTGGGGCTGCTGGCCCGAGGCATCCTGCAGATCCCGGCCCCGCATGAGATTGAAGAGCTGGTCATTGCCACCCAATTCCACATCGGCTTTCAAGGCCACGCTGTCGTAGGCCTGCACCAGCGGATAAAGCAGCTCATGAAAGCTGATGGGCTGCTGTTCCGCCATGCGTTTCTGGAAATCATTGCGTTCAAGCAATTGGGCCAGGGTGAATTTCGACGCCAGGCGGATCCAATCTTCGCCTTTCAGCGATCTCATCCATTCGCTGTTGAAGCGGATTTCTGTTTTTTCAGGATCCAGAACCTTGAAGACCTGGTGTTTGTAGGTCTCCGCATTGGCCAGGACTTCCTCCTGGGTGAGGGCAGGCCGTGTGGCCTTCTTGCCCGTGGGATCCCCGATCAATCCCGTGAAATCGCCGATGAGAAAAATGACGGTGTGGCCAAGTTTCTGGAATTGGGCCATCTTCCGCAGCAGCACGCCATGGCCCAGGTGCAGGTCTGGCGCGGTGGGATCGAAGCCCGCCTTCACGCGAAGAGGCGTGCCCTTGGCCAGCTTGGTTTTCAATAATTCTCGGGTATGGCAAGTCACCGTGCCCTTGAGCAGCAGTTCCAGTGCGTCATTATTCTGTGCGACAGCAGTCATCCTTGAATCTTCGCGTAAAACTCAGCGATCAGCTAGCGCGCCGTGAATTCGATGAGTTGATGGCTGCCATCAATTCACCGCGATCATCTGGAGACGCCCATTCTCCCAGCGGCTGGCGATGGCGGCGCCGTGGCTATTGGTGTAGCCCAGTTCAACTTTGCGGAAGCCACCGTTCACAGAGACGTTGTAATTGATCTTCCCGGTAAAAAGGCTGGGCATCTCCAGGGGCAGGGGCTCAAGTTTCGGGCGCCAGGTTCTCGCCTGTTGAAGAAAGGTTTCTTCGGAGGGATAGGCCTGCCAGAGATCAGGATTCGCCTGGTAGAGAGCCTTGGCGCCGTCGTCGCTTTCAAGTTGCTGCACCGCCGCCCGCAGCATCCCCCACTCGGGGCCATTCATGGTTTTGCCGATGGCCCGAGCGCAGGTTGCGCCCAATACCACGCAGCCCCCCAGGCCCAGCAGGAACACAACACCGCAGCCCAAGGCTACTTTGGCCCAAATGGACATGCCCTTTTTGGGCTGTATGGGCTGACCGTTATTGTCCCAACTTGAATCCGCCATGAGTACCTCCTTGGTTCAAAGCAGGTTGCTGGCAAGCTCCGCCAATTTGCTGCGCTCGCCTTTGGTCAGGGTCACATGGCCGCTGATTTCCTGGCGCTTGAAGTGCTCTGCCAGAAAGCTCAGTCCGTTGGTACTGGCGTCCACATAGGGGTTGTCAATCTGCTGCGGGTCGCCCGTGAACACCACTTTGGTGCCTTCCCCGGCGCGGGTGAGGATGGTCTTCACTTCGTGGGGCGTAAGGTTCTGGGCTTCGTCCACGATCATGTACTGCTCGGGAATGGAGCGGCCCCGGATGTAGGTGAGCGGCTCGATGCTGAGATAGCCTCCTTCTTCGAGCTGTCCTGCCGTGAGTGTGGAGCGCCGACGCATGTCCATGTTGGCGGCCACGATGAAATCCAGGTTGTCGTAAATGGGCTGCATGTACGGACGCAGCTTTTCGTTCACGTCGCCGGGCAGATAACCCAGGTCCCGGCCCATGGGCATGACGGGGCGGCTGACCAGCAGCTTGTGGTAACGCTCATCATCCACCACCTGCACCAGGCCCGCGGCGATGGCCAATAGCGTTTTGCCTGTGCCTGCCTTGCCCAGCAGCGTGACCACTTGAACGGAATCATCCAAGAGCAATTCCAGGGCGAACTGCTGTTCGCGGTTGCGGGGCTTGATGCCCCATGGGGCCTGCTCCAGTCGCTTGATGGGACGGATGAGTCCATCGGCTTGGTAGAAACGGCCCAGGGCCGTATGGCTGGGATTGGCCCTGTCCTGCAGCGTGACGAACTGGTTGGGATTGAGACGATGGTCCTCAGGTGGAGTCATGCCCTTGTCAAAGAGTTGATCAATCTGCGCACCATCCACATCCATCGTGGAAGTGCCGCTATAGAGTTCTTCCATTTCCACCATGTCGGTGGTGTAGTCCTCCGCCAGCAGACCC
>JANOLT010000409.1:0-3444 GCA_031419915.1 Holophagaceae bacterium | reverse complement strand
TGCGGGGCCGCAAGGGCGAATTCAAGAAGATGCTCCAGGACCTGATGAAGCGCGGTTACATCCGGGCTCGGGTCAACGGCAAGATGCTGGATCTCACCGAGGGCGTTCCTGATCTCGACAAGCAGAAGAAGCACACCATCGAAGTGGTGATAGATCGGGTGAAGGTGGCCGAAGGCACCAGCACACGCCTGGCGGATTCGCTGGAAATCGCCTGCAACCTCAGCGAGGGCGCGGCCCTGGTGGATTTCGATGGCCGCGAGGTGCTGTTCTCATCGAAGCTCGCCTGCAATAACGCGAAGTGCGCCCGCTTCGGTCTGGGCCTGCCGGAACTGGAGCCCCGCAGCTTCTCCTTCAATTCGCCTTACGGCGCCTGTGAAACTTGCGATGGTCTGGGCTTCAAGCGACAGTTCGCCGAAGAACTGATCGTTCCTAACACGAGTCTCAGCATCAGTGAGGGCGCCCTCCAGGCCAGCGGGTGGAAGAGTGTCAATGAAGACGGCTGGCGCGCCCAGTTCATGGAGCAATTGGGGCGGGCGCTCAAGTTCAGCCTGGACACGCCCTGGAAGAAGCTGCCCGAACAGGTGCGGGAAATCATCCTGCACGGCATGGGCAAGCAGATGAAATTCATCTACGAAAAGGGCAAGAACCGCTACGAGTTCATGCACCACTTCGAAGGCGTCATCGGCAACCTGGAGCGCCGCTACCGCGAGACCAGCAGCGAGGATACCCGTGAGGAAATGGAACAGTCCATGCGGATCACGCCCTGCGAAAAATGCCGTGGGCAGCGCCTGAAGCCCGAAGTGCTTTCGGTGTTTGTGGCGGGGCAGAACATTGCCGAGATCGTGCAGCAGAGCGTCCGGGATGCCCGCGTCTGGTTTTCGAACATGGGGCTGGAAGGCAAGGACGCGATCATCGCCGAAAAAGTATTGAAGGAGATCCGGGAACGATTAGGATTCCTGGATGACGTGGGCCTGGGCTACCTGACGCTGGACCGCGGCGCAGCGACGCTTTCGGGCGGCGAGGGCCAGCGCATTCGTCTGGCCACGCAGATCGGCTCCAAGCTCCAGGGCGTGATGTATGTGCTCGACGAGCCCAGCATCGGCCTCCATCAGCGGGACAACCAAAAGCTGCTGAAGACGCTCATGGAAATGCGCGACCTCGGCAACACGGTGTTGGTGGTCGAGCACGATCTGGAAACGATCCTGTGCGCCGATTACGTGGTGGACATGGGCCCTGGCGCTGGCGAGCACGGCGGCTACGTGGTGGCCCAAGGCACACCCGATGACGTGGCGAAAAACGAAGCCTCCATCACGGGCCATTTCCTGTCGGGCAAGGAGAAGATCGCAGTCCCCCGAAAGCGACGCAAGGCCGACCGCGATCACATCGAGGTGCTGGGCGCCGAAGAAAATAATTTGAAAAAGGTGGACGCGAGCTTCCCCATCGGCCTCTTCACCTGCATCACCGGCGTGAGCGGCAGCGGCAAGAGCACGCTGGTGAACGAGATCCTGTACAAGGCGCTCGCAAACAAGCTACACCAAGGTGTTCACGTGGTGGGCAAGCACAAGAAAATCACAGGACTCGAACAGATTGACAAGGTCATCGCCATAGACCAGGCCCCCATCGGTCGCACACCCCGCTCCAATCCAGCCACCTATACAGGGCTCTTCACACCGCTTCGCGAGCTCTTCGCGCAGCTGCCGGAAAGCAAGGCACGGGGCTACCTGCCGGGCCGCTACAGCTTCAACGTGAAGGGCGGGCGCTGCGAAAAATGCGAAGGCGACGGCGTCATCAAGATCGAGATGCACTTTCTTCCCGACATCTACGTCACCTGCGAGCAGTGCAAGGGCAAGCGCTACAACCGCGAAACGCTGGAGGTCCACTACAAGGGCAAGAGCATTTCGGATGTGCTCGCCATGACCGTGGAAGAAGCCTTTACGATTTTCGCGCCCATCCCCGTGCTTGCCAACAAATTGCAGACACTCCTCGATGTGGGTCTGGGCTACATCCGCCTGGGCCAAAGCGCCACGACGCTCAGTGGCGGCGAAGCCCAGCGCGTGAAGCTCGCCAAGGAGCTCAGCAAGCGCGCCACGGGCCGCACTCTTTACATCCTGGACGAGCCCACCACGGGCCTGCACCTGAAGGACATCCAGAAGCTGCTCGAAGTCCTCAACCGCCTGACCGACACCGGCAATACGCTGCTGGTCATCGAGCACAATCTCGATGTCATCAAGACCGCCGACTGGGTGATAGATCTGGGCCCCGAAGGCGGCGCCGAAGGTGGCCACATCATCGCCGAGGGCACACCCGAACAGATCGCCAAGAGCAAGCTCAGCGTGACCGGAAAGTACTTGAAACCATACCTAAATAATTAATAATAATGGCTTTCAAGAACTACTAATTACCTACTAATGAATATCAATATTAGTAATTTGTTGACTCAGGATGGAATCGCACCCAACCTACTAATGAACTACTAATGATTTTCAATTTTAGTAGGTGATGCGTGAAATTACCCGTCCTACCGCCCAACTTTGAAGTCATCTTCAAGGGATTAACTTCGGATCTGTTCATGAAGGTGACCCAAGGCGGGTTTGGAATGACCGTCAAAGGGGAATACCTGCCTTGGGATCAGCTCCGCTACCGGGATCCTCCCGAGAGC
Source organism: Holophagaceae bacterium (assembly GCA_031419915.1). Classification (GTDB taxonomy): domain Bacteria; phylum Acidobacteriota; class Holophagae; order Holophagales; family Holophagaceae; genus JANXPB01. The sequence goes on along the minus strand of JANOLT010000409.1, from coordinate 785 downwards.
TTGACGCACGAAGCATGGTGGATGGGCCTCCGGCTGGCCAGGCTGGGGGCATTCTCGACTCTTCCCCTGCTGGACAAGTTGGGGCGGCCCTTCGTGTTCGCGATGCCTGAAGTCGTTCAGATCCATCTTCATCACCTGGACCAGGATTTAGCCGGTGTGATTCGATCCTCCGAAGTGGCCAATTCGGCCCATCGGGATGAATACCTCCTGCGCTCGCTCATCGAAGAATCCATCACCTCCAGTCAGTTGGAAGGGGCCTCCACCACCCGCAAAGTGGCCGAAGCCATGCTCCGGGAAGCGCGACAGCCCAGGACCCACAGCGAGCGCATGATCTATAACAACTTCCTGACCATGCGTGCGATCCAGGAATTCCGGGAGGAACCCTTCACGCCCAAACGTATCCTGGAGCTGCATCGCCTGCTCACGGACGGTACCTTGGACGATCCAGCGGATGCGGGTCGGCTGAGGCGTTCGGACGATGTGTTCGTCTACAACACTGACGACGGAAGCATTCTCCACAAGCCCCCTTCATGTGCGGAATTGCCAGAGCGATTGGAACGCCTGTGCGCCTTCGCCAACGCTTCCGAATCCGACCGCCCATTTATCCACCCTGTGCTGCGGGCCATCTTGCTGCATTTCATGCTGGGCTACGACCACCCCTTCGTGGATGGCAACGGGCGCACAGCTCGTGCTCTCTTTTACTGGTCCATGTTGCGGAGCGGGTATTGGCTGACGGAATTCATCTCCATTTCCCGCATCCTCAAACAGGCGCCCGCCCAGTACGG
>JANOLT010000408.1:0-11924 GCA_031419915.1 Holophagaceae bacterium | reverse complement strand
CGGTCGAGGGCTTCCTGGATGAGTGAGAGAAGCAACGGGTCATCCGCCGGGGCCGTTTCTTGGGACAGCGCGGCGGGAGGTTCCTGAGGCTGCGCCAAGCCGACCATCGGCAGGAGGCTCAAGCCCAGGCACAAAAATGTGCGCATGGCAAACTCCAAAATTGGGGACGATTCACTGATCTGCTTGTAATGGAGGCAGACCTAGTCCTTCAATTTCGGAACACAGAGAGCAGGGCCATTCGATCCAGACACCGTTCTGATGGATGAATCCAGATTCGACGAAGCAGTTTTGGCAGGAACGAGAAACGCAGGAGTTCAGGCCCTTGACTGGAAACAAGTAAAGGCCAGGGACGGGGCTCCCGGCGGACCCTGGAATCACTCGAAGACGTTTTGTTTTCCGGGGCGACCGCGGCGATGCTCGTCGCCATTCCGAGCGGGCACGTATTGGTTGGCTGGGAACATGGGGGGTGTGTCGGTTGAGGCGTCTGAGGTGTCTGAGGCAGCGCGGGGCCATTGCATTTGCAAAGGTGCTCAGCGGGAGCACCACATTCGCATGCACAGGCCTGGGCGCTGGGGGCCACGGCCAATCGCAAACCACCCACCGACCCGGAAAGGGTCAGCAGGAAAAGCGCGATGAAGCGGAGGATCAAACGCAACGGAACAACCTATCCTTCTTGAAATGTCGGCCAACCCTAGGAGGATCGGCTGAGTTTCTAATTATCTGCTTAAAATTCTAAAACACCCAACCAAAACTCACTTTCATGAAGTCTGCGGAGGGTGGCTCTTTTTTTGCGATGTCATTGCCGGTGAGGGTCTTGTGGAAGGTCACTTCCAGGTTGAAGCGGGTGCTGCCACCGTAACCAAAACTGTGGCCGATGCCTGCTGTTCCGGCCAAGCGGCTCTTGCGGGTTGTATCCGTCGATGTATTTCCCCACCAACTTGAAGTAGTGCTGTCGCTCCGATCGAAGCGCTCGAAATCCGCGGAGGCCCCTAACAGTAGGAACGTGCCACGGTGCCTGAGGGCCCCACCACCGAGGAAGAATTGCATTTCCCCGCCGATCCCGAAAAGATCATGTTTGAGGGTCAGATCTTTGTACCCCGCTGCCGTGTTGGTTCCGCTGGTGGACATGCTGTTGAAATTCAGGCGGAAGGCGAAGGTGGGATCTACGGGGAAGCTGATGGTCATCTGCCCTCCGATCCCAATGTCGTAACCATCGGTCTGTTCAGTCAAGACAAGCCCGGTGGGCGGATAGGTTTTACTGCGGAAATCCCCCGTAGGAAATCCCAGGTTGATCCCGAATCCCAAATGAGGTTCCTGTGCCATGAGGGCCGAGGTGGCACCGATGGCGAGTGCCAGGGCGGAAAGTTTCAAGATTCGCATGGTTAGCTCCTTCATTACACATAGCCAGAGTTATGCCAGTACATATTAAAATAATACATTACAACAATTAAGCAATTACTTATTGTGCGTTCTATGGTGTTTTTTGCCGCAGGCCGTTGCGAGGATGCAACGGCATTGAGGCGTGCTGATGGCTGGCTTGTGGATTAAACTGGTCCCAAAGCGAGATGAAAAAATGGTCTGGAAACAAGACTTAGCCCAACTCAAACAGCAATTGAAGCCGGATCAGGAACCCACGGGACCCCCGTCGCTCCCGCCCAAACCGGTTCCGCCGCCGCTTCCTAGCCAGTCTCTTGAAGACGCGGATTTGCTCTTCCTTCGGGCCATGGGTGGGGTGGCGGTACCCCCGGCACCCATAACAAGCAATCCCATGAAGGAAACGGATAAAGACTCCTCCCCAACAGCAGTCTTTCCATCAACTTTAAACAACGTATCAAGGGTGCTTAGTGTTGAAGAATCGAGTGGTGATTTCAGTCAAGCACTGGGGGACTTGAAGGGTTTGCGCCCCCTCTCCAAAAATCCCCTGTTCTCGGCTCCAAGTCCATCCGTGGCTCCTTTGCCTGTGGTGGCAATTCCGCAATCTCCGGAGGTGCAGGCACAGCTTCCCACCCCGATACCAATAATTGAGGAAACTACAGCACATCCTTCCAGCCCAGACGCTGATAACACAGATATCCCCATTGCTCCGCAGGGAGTCCCCCACATTCGCTCTGGTCCCGTCCTCATGCATCTAGCGGCGGGCATGGCCATTGAGGTTGACGGGACTCTGGATCTCCGCAGGCACAGCTTGAACGACGCAAAAGAACGACTGAAGGACCGGATTCGCGATGGTGTGGCGCTGCGCTGGCGAACCCTGCTTGTGACGCTCGGGCCCCATGAGGCACTGAAACAGGGGTTCCTGGCCTTCCTGACCACCCCTCAGGCCCAATCCATCAGCCGCTATGCACAGGCTCCCATCCCCATGGGGGGTGCCCAGGCTTGGGTACTGTACCTAGGCCAACAGAGCCAACCAATACGTAAAGACGACGCCTGATCCCCCATTCAGACCTGCGTGGAGATGCCATGAGCCTTTTGGCTGTAGGAAGTGTTGCTTTCGATGACCTCGAAACCCCGGGAGGAAGCAGGGAAAACCTTTTGGGGGGTTCTGCGACCTATTTCACCTTGAGCGCCAGTCACTTCGTGCCAACCCAATTGGTGGCCGTCGTGGGGACGGATTTCTCACCTGATCACAGGGCGGTTTTTGAAGGTCGTCGCATAGATCTGGCGGGGCTGGTGCAGAAACCGGGCCGCAGTTTCCGCTGGAAGGGCTCCTATGACGATGAACTGAAAGAGGCCAGGACGCTGGATACGCAACTCAATGTATTTGCTGACTTCCACCCTCAGTTGCCCGAGGCTTTCAGGCAATCACGGTATTTATTTCTTGGGAATATAGAGCCAAGCCTTCAACTGGACGTGGTTCATCAAATGGCCGAGCGACCTCGGTGGGTGGCCCTTGACACCATGAATTATTGGATTCGGGGATCTCGCAAGGAATTGGCTGAAGTCCTGAAAGAGGTAGATATCTTGCTTGTAAACGAGACGGAGGTCCGTGAATTGACGCTCGAACACAATCTATTGAAGGCTTATCGACGGGTCCTAAGTTTCGGGCCAAAGGTATTGGTCATCAAAAGGGGCGAATACGGAGCCGTCCTGATGACCGAAGGTTGTGTGTTTTCGGCTCCTGCATACCCACTCGAAGATATTGTGGATCCTACCGGGGCTGGGGATACGTTTGCGGGTGGATTTCTCGGGAAACTCGCACAACTTGGCCGAATGGACATTCCAGCCCTTAAACACGCGGTTCTCACGGGTACCGTCATGGCAAGTTTCACTGTTGAGGAATTCGGGACCGGCCGCCTGGAAACGGTCCAAAAAAAGGACCTGGATGATAGGTCAAAAGCTTTTTCCGACATGATTCGATTGGACGATCTATAATCTTTGTAACCCAACCCTAGGGAGAATGTGATGGTTTTACACAAGTGGCTGCGCCCCCTTGCCGTAGTGTCTGGGCTGACGGTGTTAACCCTCGGTCTCGCGGCTCAAGATGCCCCCAAACCTGCGGATTCCGCCCCAGCCGCCAAGCCCACTACGTCCACTACGCCCTCTACGCCTCCCCCGGCTCAAGAGGTCCCTACACCTGCGGATTCCGCCCCAGCCGCCAAGCCCACTACACCCACTACGCCTCCCCCGGCTCAAGAGACCTCCACATCAGGTGCAGCAAAAGCGGCCGAGCAAGTGGCTGCGCATTGGTCCAGATGGGACTATCCCAAGGAAGTCAACGTGCCTGAAGGTCAGAGTCTGCACATCGTGCAGAAAGGCGATACCTTCTGGGCCTTGGCGGGGCATTATCTGGACAATGTCTGGGCCTGGCCCCAACTCTGGGAATTGAATCAATGGGTAAAGGACCCTCACTGGATTTATCCTGGTGATCCGCTTCTCGTGGATGATTCCAAGAAGCCCATTGCCAAGGGAGATGGCGCTGCGGAAGTCGCCGTACCTCAGGATGTGATCCAGCTGCCTCCTGATCGGCGCAGAATTGAAGGCAAACAGCGGGATGAACTGGGATTTGGGTTCCAGGATTTCATCCAGTTGCCTTACTTGGCTCCGAAAGGCTCCGATGCGCTGTTCCGCGAGTTGGGCGCGCTCAGAATCACAGGTACAAAACATCCGGAGCGCAATCATTTGGCGGATGGTGAAATTGTCTATCTGAATGGTGGTCAGGACAAAGGCCTGAAAGCTGGGGATCGCTTTGTGATCCTTCAAGTGCGTAAAAAACGGTTGTTCCACCCCTCTGATCGCCAGCGCCGTCATCCCCTTGGTGATGTGGTGCAACAGGTCGGCGTACTTCGCGTGACGACCGTATTGCCTAAGGGATCCGTCGCCATACTGGAGCGCTGCATGGATGACGTGCGGGTTGGAGATCGCGTGGCGCCCTTCACAGAGCCTGCCAATATTCCAGTCAAGCTCCGCACAGATATCACTGAACCCATGCCCATCAAGGATCGCGCGATAGTGATTTATGCCCGGGACAACCATGGCATTACCGGTCAAGGTGAATTGGTCATCATTGATAAAGGCAGTGCGGATGGGCTTCAAGTGGGCGAGATGATGATCGCTCTTCGACTAAGAACCTTCCCGGTGACTGAGCCCATCAATGCTCCGAATGCGGTGATGGAAAAGACCAACTACGTGTTGGGACAAATGCTGGTAGTAAAGGCGGGTGAAACCACCTCGACCTGCCGCATCGTGCGGTCCTCTGAAGAAATCATCATTGGCGATCTCGTCACGCGCTGAGTGTCTTTCCAAGCCCTGATTCATCAACGCTTGCTTAGGGGCCGTTATGAAGTAACCAGTGCTTTTCTGGTTAGTTCGTTACGGCCCCTTATGCCGGTCCGTCATAGAAATGACAAATGTTATTTTGCTCCAACGGCTTAGGGCCTGTACAGTTCCAGGACCTGCCTCAATCCCCGCGAAGGAAGGCGGTAAGGATGAAGTCGGTAAGCCCAACCTTCCGGGACGGGCTCTGACTCCACTGTCGGGCCTTTCAAAGCCCAAAGGGGCGCGCCCTTCTGCCCGTGCCGCATCCACCATGTTGTCAACAGGGTCGGTGAGCCCGCAGCCTTGGCTGTGCCGGCGCCAGCCTCTTGAGGCGGGATATCTTCGGCTCGGCCCTCCAGCACGGTGAGATTCGGCAAGGCTAGTTCCATTACAACCTGGCGAAGGAAGGCCACTTTTTTCCTGGCCTTATCGATGGCGCGGATATCCAAATCCGGGCGAAAAAGAGCCAGCGGGACCGCGGGAATCCCCATTCCCGATCCAAAGTCCACTACACGAGTGCCTGCCGGCAATTGCATCGCAAGTGGAAAGAGCGCAGCGGAATCCAGGATCAATTCCTCCATCCGATCCGCTGGTTCCAGAGAAGTCAGCGCGTGGGTTTGATTCCAACGATCCAGCAGATCCAGGTAGACCTGGATCATAGGAAGGAGTTGGTCAGGTAGATGAGGCGCCACCTGACACAATACCTCGATCGCTTCGCCTTTGTGCCCACAAGGATTTCAATTCCTCAATGGATTTAAAATATTATTTAAGATTAATAATATTAATATTTAAAAAATAATTATGAAAAATATTTCAAAATTCAGGTGTTTGGTAAATTTATCGATAATTGCCATCAAATATTGACAAACCTATGTATATCTGTGATTTTTGATGACACCTGTCATAGGTAAAGCGAGGCTGACATGGAAGGAAGCACAATACCCTTCAAGATTGACTGGTCCAGTAAAAGTAAATTCCGGGGCCCTGGTGAACAATCCTTGGGCACCCTGGTGCGCAAACTGAGGGATCGTCTGGCGCCTAAAGCTCAAGGCATATCCATCAGTTACGTAGATGATCGCCACATGCGTCGGCTCAATCGGGAGCATCGTGGAATTAATCTCACTACTGATGTATTAAGCTTTCCCGCTGAACCAGAAGCCGGAGCTTATCCCCATCTCGGGGATCTCGTCATCTGCTTGCCTGTTGCGGAAAAGATGGCTCAAAAGCTCGGTGTTTCCCGTCGTCGTGAAGTCGAGACACTGGTGATCCATGGTTTTCTCCACTTGTGTGGCCATGACCACGAAAAAGATCAGGGGGAAATGCTCACCTTGCAAGCTCAATTGGAGAGGGAATTCCTGGAAGTAGAGCCACTGCCAATGAGCCTTAAGCGAGGGCGGAAACCAGGCAGCAAAGTCAAAGTCATGAAGGATGGAACTCGCGTCGTGGTGACAGGCCGGGCCGCCGGGGCGCTCAAGCGCAAGGCCAAACCCAAAAAGATCAAGGCTAAAAAGGTCAAGGCTTCGCGCACTGACCCCTCGATACCGAAACGTGGGCCCGGGCGACCGCGGAAAGATCCCAGCGCGAATACAGCTCCTGTACCCTTGCGTCGAACCGTGCGCCGTAAACGTGCGCCCAGACCGCGGAGTGGTGTGATCTCCTGAGGCTTCAAGCAAAGATCTGTGATGGCCCCACGTGTGCCATCGCGATACCATGGCTCTTTGGCCTGAATCAGGCCTCCTGCCGGAGCCTTCGTGATCAATCTGCTCTTGAGCCTTGGCGCTGCCGCGGTCTTGGTGATTCTCACAATGTTGCTGGGCATCACACCCTGGATTGGCGCACCTATGGGCCTTGTGGCGGGCGTGGCGCTCTTCATTTATCTGGGTCGCAAAGTCCAGCAAGAACTTGAGAAGATTTTTGGTCGTGCCGGTGAGCTGCTGAAGAAACAGAAATTCGACCCAGCCATCGCGGTGATGAAGGAAGGCTACAAATACTCAACCAAGCAATTCATGGTCAAGGGTTCCATTGATGGCCAGATCGGCGTGGTGCAATACCTTCGCCAGAAGAATGACGAGGCTGAGCCTTTGCTGCGCTCCGCATCCATGCAGCACTACATTGCCAAGGCCATGCTGGGGATTCTTCAATGGAAGCGCGGCGAGAAGAAAAAGGCCCGCGAGACATTCGTTTTGGCATTGAAGACGGGCAAGAAGGAAAGCCTTCTTTACGCTGTTTACGCATTCGTTCTGGTGGAAATGGGCGACCGCACTAAAGCCATCGAAGTGCTGAACAAGGGGCTCCGCATCTGCAAGAGCGACGAGCGTCTCATAAGCAACCGCACGCTGTTGCAGAACAACAAGGCGATGAAGATGAAGGTCTATGGCGAACAGTGGTACCAGTTCATGCTGGAGCGCCCCATGATTCGCGTGGAGCCTCCGCCTTATGCCCGCGTTTCACGCCGCGCTGCTCGGGGATGAAACACATGAATTCCTGGCCCTGAATCACAACCTCCCGCGCCGATCGAAAAACTGACGCATCCTAAATCCGAGACCGAAAATCATAAGGAGTACCGATGTCCGGCCACAGCAAATGGTCCACCATCAAGCACAAGAAGGGCGCTGCCGATGCCAAGCGCGGCAAAGTCTTCACCCGGGTTCTCAAGGAGATCACCGTGGCCGCGCGATTGGGTGGCGGTGACATCGCCAGCAATCCGCGCTTGCGCCTGGCCGTAGACACGGCCAAGGGTGCCAATATGCCCAAAGACAACTGGGAGCGCGCCATCAAAAAGGGCACCGGCGAGCTGGAAGGCGTGACCTATGAAGAAGTGCAATACGAAGGCTATGGCCCTGGCGGCGTGGCCATCATCATCGAAGCCGTGACCGATAACAAGAACCGCACCACGCCTGAGATTCGCAGCTGTTTCACCAAGTTCGGCAGCGAGCTGGGCGCCATGAATTCCGTGGCCTATCTCTTCACCAAGCAGGGCCAGATCGTGGTGGACCCCGAAGTCAGCGAAGACAAGGTCATGGAAGTGGCGCTGGAAGCTGGTGCCGACGACGTACAGGACCAGGGCGGCGCCTGGGTCATCACCACGACCCCCGAGGCCTACCAGGCCGTCAAGGATGCCGTGGACGCAGCCAAGCTACCTGTGCTCGAAGCCAAGATCATCAAGGCGGCCGGCAACGAAATCCATCTGGAAGGCCCCAAGCTCGCGAGCTTCCTGAAACTCCTGGACGCTCTCGAAGACAACGACGATACCCAGAACGTATGGCACAACGCGGATTACGAAGAGGAGGAGTGATCTCTTCAGCCCCCCGCGAAAGCTCGCGACGAGCGCCTCATGTTAAAACCTGAACTCCACGCCCAGATCGAGACTGCTGCTGCCATCCTGCGCCAGGGCGGGGTGGTGGCCTTTCCTACCGAGACCGTATATGGCCTCGGTGCGGACGCCTCCAATCCGGCCGCAGTAAGACGCATTTTTGAGATCAAGGGTCGCCCAGCAGATCATCCGCTGATTGTGCATTTGGCGGATGAATCGCAACTCAGCCACTGGGCACGAGAAGTCCCAGACGCGGCCAGATTGCTTGCCAGGTATTTCTGGCCCGGCCCGTTGACACTCATCCTGCCGCGTAGCCAGCATGTTTCCGATGTCGTCACTGGCGGCCAGGACACCGTGGGACTGCGCGTACCCAACCACCCCGTTGCTCTCGCCTTGCTGCGCGCAATGGGGCCGACAGGCGCGCTGGCCGCGCCCTCGGCGAACCGCTACGGTCGTATTAGCCCCACCACGGCAGAACACGTGCGCGAAGAGTTGGGCAACACCGTCGCCATGATCCTCGATGGGGGATCTTGTCAGGTGGGGCTGGAAAGCACCATCGTCAGATTTGTTGGTAATACCGTCACCGTGCTGAGGCCGGGTGGTATCCCGCTGGCGGCGCTGGAAGAAGTTTTGCAGCAAAAAATTGCCGTGGTGGATAGCACAGGCTCCAGCATACGCGTGTCTGGCAGCCTGCTTTCCCACTATGCGCCAGTCACGCCACTGGAAATCTTGCCAAGCGCGGATTTATGGGGTCGCGCCTGTGAACTTGAGGCGCAAGGGCTGTGTGTAGCAACACTGGAATGGTCAGCGCCAGATGCAATACACCCAGAACATGCGCGCATTGTGCGTTCAACCATGCCAGCAGACCCCGCTGCTTATGGACAGCTGTTGTACGCAACCCTGCGCCAACTAGACGGTGCTCACTTTGACCGCTTGCTGGCTGAGGCACCACCCAAGACTGCGGGATGGTTGGCGGTTGCAGATCGCTTGCGGCGCGCAAGTTACCGCATTTTTTGAACGCAAACGGGTATCAGTCCTCGCCCTGGGCCATTGTGTAGCTGGGCGCACCGTCGAACTCTTGGAGCAACTCCACGTGAGCCCACCGGTGGTCGGTCTCGATTGCGGCGAGGAGGTGGCGGATCGCCGCGTGATCGATCGCCGCTTGGTTGTCACGATGCACGAACCGGCAACGGTGTTGATCGACGATATCAATGTTCGGGTTGTCGCCCGGGTACACCTTCGTGCCCCTGTTGGAGATCATCTTCAGCCGCAACGGCGTGCCCTCGGCCAGCTGATCGAGCATCGGTCCGAGTATCGACGGGTACAGGCCGGACTCCAGGAAGATATCAGCGCCGATGATGCGACGAGTGCTGGGCACCACGGTGACCGGGTTGCGGTCGGGTTGCGGAATGGTGATGGGCTTGCCGCGGCGGACCTTATATCCGTCGACGCGCTTGCCGAAGTTGGCGATGATCGCCTTGGTGTATTCGCTGGTGGGCATGCCGATGTCGTAGCCGACAACGTCGCCCGTCAGGCCGCCCTGCTGCAGCGTGGCCAGCACGGCGTGCTCGATGGTCTCTGCCGCGTCGTATTCGCCGAGGTGCTTCAGCATCATCACCGATGACAAGATGAGTGCTGTTGGATTGATCACGTTCCGACCGGCGTACTTGGGTGCAGAGCCGTGCACCGCTTCGAAGATGGCGATGTCCGAGCCGAGGTTGGCGGATGGTGCGAATCCGAGTCCGCCGACCAGTGCGGAGGTGAGGTCGCTGATGATGTCACCGTTCATGTTCGTGGTCACGATCACGTCGAACTGTTCCGGCTTCTTGACGAGCTGATGCGCGCAGTTATCGATGATCACGTGCCACGACTCGATATCGGGGTACTCGGGTGCAATGCGCTCGAAGGTGCGCTTCATCTCGCCCTCCGTGAGTTTCATGATGTTCGACTTGGTGGCGCAGGCAATCGAGCGCCGACCCTCACTGCGGGCGTATTCGAACGCGAGACGGACGATCTTCTCGCACCCCTTGTGCGAGATCAGCTTGAGGCACTGCGCCACCCCCGGCGTCTGCATGTGCTCGATCCCGGCGTACAGGTCCTCCACGTTCTCGCGAACAACGACAAGGTCGATCCCCGACCCGGAGTACCGAGTGGTCACTCCAGGGAGCTCGCGAACGGGACGGATATTGGCGTAGGTCTCAAACAGCTTGCGCAGCGTGACGTTCGCGGACTTCTCGCCGTAACCGACTGGCGTGCCCAGGGGACCCTTCAGCACCACACGCGTGCGGTTGATCGACTCGATGGTGTCCTTCGGGACGCCCGACGCGATGCCCTGCTTAAAGACACGTTCGCCCGCGTGTCGCTCTTCCCAATGGATGCCGACGCCAGTGGCATCGACGATGGCAACGGCGGCCTGCACACACTCGGGGCCGATGCCATCGCCAGGGATCAAGGTGACAGTACGTTTAGTCGACATAGAGGGACTCCTGGTTCAGACGGGGGTGGTCAGGGCGGAACGTCGTTCGACGCTGACGATATCGAACTCGTGGGCGATCCGAAACTACAGATTCAGATGATATTGTGGAAGCCGACAACGATGCCGGGACGGCTGAGACCAAACTCGCATCGGTGAACGTCAGGAGCGATCCTCTCGATAGCAAGGTGCGCGCTGTTCAGCACCATGGAAACCATCCATAGATTAACATAATGACAAGTAAGTCATGGTTTATAAGCAACGTCAAGTTGAACATTTACGTTCTACTTGAGCGCCAAGTTCGCCCTCCGCGCAGGTTGATCGGGGCGCTCGTCCGTGGAGAACCAGCCAAGGGCTACCCTGAGAACAACACCATAAACTCGGATTTTGCGATTGCGCGATTCCCTTGGCTTCAGGCTTCGGACTTCAGGCTTCAGGTTCGCATCACTCAGCGTACAAATCGATGCATATCGATTTTTGGCCTGAAGCCTGTAGCCTGAGGCCTGAAGCCAGTTTCATCCTACCCAAATTCAGGATCCGGGATAAACGCTCCGCTCCACTCCACCCGCACGCTACCCAACAAGCCCTGGAGGAAAGCCGCAACTCAGGCGGAAGCGGGCGATGCTGGGGTGGACACTTCCATCGGCCCTCCGGATGATGAGCGGCGATTCAAACCCTGGCAACTCGATGTGATCGCGCAGGGATTCCGGCAGATCCGCCGCACGGCTCCCGGCGAAAAGGCCCACGCCGTAGGGATCGCCTTGCTTGAAAATCACATCCTGCCGATGCAGCAGCACTATGCCCGCATCGCGGTAGGCGGCTTCAGCGCGTTCGACCTGATCCAGAGGAAAAACGCAGGCGAAGATTCCACCTGGCGCCAGCAATTTCACAGCAGCCTTCGCGTAGTCGCCAATGTCGCCGCGCACTTCCAGGCGTGCGGGCACGGCTTGGGGATGTTCAGCCTGCACGCGCGTGCCCACGGGCCAATAGGGTGGTGATCCGAGCACGAGATCGAAGGGTGCGAATTCGAGCAGCGCATCCTCCCGCAAATCGCCCTGATGAATGTGATAGCGATCTTCCAGTCCGTTGTAGCGGGCGCTTTTTCGCGCGAGATACACACTTATTTCTTGGGCCTCCACCGTGTGGACTGTGGCACCAGGGCAGCGCCAGGCCGCCACCATGCCCACGCTGCCGATGCCTGATCCCAGATCCGCGATGCGCTCGGGCCTGGGGCACCAGCGCGTTCCGAACCAGCCCGTCAGCAGATCATCCACGGAAAAGCGGTGGCCCTTTTCATACTGAAACATGCGGAAGTGTCCGCAAAGGTAGTCCAGTGTTTCGCCCTCTTCGACATCCACTCCGCCTGGTGGCATGGGGCCTGGG